>QZKB01000118.1 GCA_003599415.1 Ignavibacteriales bacterium
GAAAAAATAGAACCGTTACTTAAGCATATCGGTAAGAAAGAGCATTATATACATATGTTTAATGTACACTTGATTGGAAGATTACTATTTAGGGAAGTATTTGGTTATAATTTTGATAAAGATATTTCTGAAGATCAATGGACAGAAATTGCTTATTCCCATGACCTTGCTTATCCAATTGAAGCAATTGAGGAAGAATTAAAAGCTTTTTTAGAGGTTTATTTTAATAAAGGTAATACACCTCGAATAATTATTTCAAAAGAATTATTATATACATATGGAAATTTTTTAACTAATCTACCTATTTTAATTAATAATTCAGCTGAGGTGATGGAAATTGGAGAGTCACAATTAACAAAATCAGAACTACTTGAAGATTTAGTATTAAGTAGCCTGTATAATCTAACAGATCATGCAGTTATTTCAGCTCTATTTGTTCTTCACGCTAATAATAGAGTTGATAAATATACGATCGCAATCCCAATATTATTACATAATTTACATCAGTGGAAGTACTTTGCAATAAGGGAATTGCATCAAATTATAGAAAATGCGCAGACTTCTATTGAGGAAGTAGATGCTGGAGGAGAGACCCAGTATTCAATTTTACAAGAATATAAGTTTGTTAATTTTATTATTGAAAAAAGATGTAAAAGAGAAGTATTAAATAATAGGAATTCAATAATTGCGTTTTTAAAAAGTTATAAAATAGCATTACAATCCTTACAAATAAAAATAGAAAAGAATACTAGACCATTAGTGCAACTTACTTTTATATTGGCTTTTTCCGATTTCCTTCACGAATGGGGTCGTCTAATTTATCAGGACAAAGGTATTGTTTCGATGGGGTTAAGAATAAAGGCAATTGAAAATAATATTATTGAACTAATATGCCCATATTTAGATATAAATAATTTATATTTAGAGACTTCAGATTCTGATTATTTGGAATTCATTTTGAAACATAACACTGAACTTGCAACTAAAGAAGTTAAACTAGCACCCCCTAAATCTAGTACGAAATCCTGGAAAAATATTAATAAAAAAATTGAGGAAGATATTTTTAAATATAAATCAGAAAAGAATTTATTTGATGATAAATTATTCAAAAATAAAGAGCAAACTAGAGAACCAAATGGTGATTTTTTATGGGAAGAGTATATTAGAAGTGCTTTATACAAATTATTCATATTTAAGTTAAGGGAATTTACACACAAGTTCCTCTATAATGGTGGAAATATGGAATTTAGGGGTTTATATAATTTTAAAAAAGATTTAATAAAAGTTAGATGGAATGGTATCAAAGATGTCGGAGGAGAATTCATAATATGGCCGAAATAGTTGTTTTGACAAAAATACCCCGCAGAGAAATATCTTATTTTAAAGATAATGGTGAATCATTATCATTGGCTTATTTAGCCTCATTCTTACGTCAAAATGGTTATATTGTTCATATATTTGACGCAGCACTTGAAGGTTTATCAGTCGTTGAAGCTCAAAATAAATTACTGATCTTGGCAACGAGTTTGGAGCCTATTGTTATAGGGTTTACAATCGCTGATATGACCTTTATTAATCCAACAATTGATACAATAAAATTTCTGCGAAAAAATTTTGTAACTTCACATTTAACAATGGGTGGTCATTCACCTACATTTAACTATAAGGAAATATTTAAATTATGTCCTGAATTAGACTCAATAATAAGATTTGAAGGAGAAGTCCCTTTATTAAAATTGTGTGATTCTATAAAAAATAAACTTGATTGGAAGAAATTACCTAATTTAAGTTATTCTTCTTTTGGTAAGATTCAAGAGAATTTACCAACACACTTAATTGAAAACCTAGATATGCTTCCATTTCCTGCAAGAGATTATACAAAATATATAATAAATAAATATCCAGATATAGCTATAGTACCGTTAGCAGGAAGTAGAGGTTGTTTTAGAAATTGTGGGTTTTGTTCCATTAGAAAATTTTATGATATTCCTCTAGGGAAACCTTGGCGACCAAGAGACATCAAGAACGTAGTTGAAGAAATAGTTGATTTGAAAGAGAATATCCCATTTCTAAAAGAAGTTGTTTTTATTGATGATAACTTCACGGGACCAGAAAAAAATAAAATTGATAGAATGAATAACTTATTAGAAGAGTTTAAAAAAAATAATATAAAAATCATGTTAGCTATCTCGGATCGAGCTGATAATATAACTGACGATATAGCTCAAGTGTGGTTTAATTTGGGTGTGAGATTAGTATTAATTGGATTGGAATCAGCTTCAAATAAACTATTAAAGAAATTTAACAAAGAAATATCTATTCAAAATCAAATTGACGCTATAAATATTCTTGATAGATATAACATTGACACCGCAATATCTTTTATAAATTTTACACCTTGGTCCACAATAGATGATATAGAAAATAATGTCAAACATTTCTCATCATTGAATATCAATATGATCCAAGGACTTTTGAACAAATATCAAATATACGATGGAACTCCACTTGCTGAAGAATTAAGAAGTAATAGACAGGTTATTGGTGAGTATCCGAATTTTTCATATATATCATTAGATGAGAGAGTTGATAAATTATATGATTTAATACATAGTAGTTTTAATCCTTTTCTAGAAATAGCATATAAGTTAAAACTAACCGAAAGAAAGATTAGAATACTATTATTTGATTCACAAATTAAAAATCAGGTGTTATTGGAAAATGAAATTAAAGAACATAAAAAACGTTTTCAAACTATCACAAAAATCATTATGGACACAATTGCAGATGCATTTACAATTGGTATCCAAATTGTAAAAAGTAATAATTATATATCTAGTGAAGAAGAAAGTACTTTTAAAAAATATGTTGAAGAAAAGAGTATAGAGTGTTTAAGAGTAATTGATTGGTTTAGTGATTTATGTCCAATATTTAATTACTCAGAAAAACAGATAAAATTATAAATGATAAAGAGGTAAAAATGAAAGAAGACTATCAGAAAGAAACGATTCAATTTATTAATGAATTTAATATAATTGTTGATTCTCAGAAACGGAGACAATTTTTTCTCAATCCTGAATTGTTCCTTCAAAAAGAAGGTTTTACAATTGATAACGAAAGAATACGTATTCTTCGCAATATATTTGGGAAGGATAGGGAAAGAATTAGAAAAGAAATTGATGAAAAATTAGTGTTGTGTTCTTCATCAGGTTTTTAATCGTCTATGTGTGTGTAGATGATTTGGCAAATAATAATTAACATTCTATATACTGCAAGCATGTATATCTTGTTTACACTCAGTATTCAAATAGTATATAGAACGACTTTACTATTACTTTTTTCACACGCGATAGTATTTAGTGCTGGGGCCTACATTACTTATTTCTTAAATCAATTATTTAACATTCCTTTATTGAACTCAATAATATTAACAATACCTTCTATTTGCCTACTTGGTATCTTATTGGAGATTGGCATTTACAAACCTTTACGTCAGAGAAAAGCTAACTCAATTATACTTATGTTATCTTCACTTGGCACCTTTATTGTGCTTCAAAATTTAATCTCAATGTTATTTGGTGATGACACAAAATCCATACGCACCTGGGAGGTGAGAGAAGGAATTCAGGTTTGGGGAGCATATATTACTCCGGTGCAGATAATTATTATTGGGGTGAGTATGACTCTCTTGATACTGGTTGCCGGATACTTGATGCTGGATAAGAGAGGGAAAGCAATGAGAGCGGTTGCGGCGGATAAGGAACTTGCAAGGCTTTGCGGAATTAATAGTGACAGGATTATTTTTCTTTCATTTGCAATTGGCTCTGCACTTGCTGGAATTGCAGGTATACTTGTAGCATTAGATGTTGATATGACTCCTACTATGGGAATGAATATGCTTATGATGGGAGTAGTGGTAATGATAATAGGCGGAGTGGGATCAATATGGGGAATTGTACTTGGCTCACTGCTGCTTGCATTTGCACAAAACTTTGGTGTGTGGTATATAAGTTCTCAGTGGCAGGATGCGATTGCATTTGGAATATTACTGATATTCTTACTGTTCAAACCCGAGGGATTTTTCGGGAAGAAGATAAGAAAGGCAGAAGTATAGAAGCCCCCTAAATCCCCCCAAGGGGGACTTAAAGTGACTGAATTTTCTGGAAGTTTGAATGGATGAATGACTGAATGGATGATGATTGAATGGATGAATGATTGACTGGTGGATGAATGATTTTAAGTGGCCATTCGTAGTCATTTGGCTTCGCCGTCATTTATAATCAAAAAGAAGTCATTCAATTGAATTTGAAAATGTATTGGTTGGTTACTATCTTAATGATGTTCTATATTAGAAATGTGAGCTGAAAACTCACACATTTAATATGTATCATCATGTTTCCGATTTAAATTGAATATTATTTAGCGAGTATCAACTCACATTCTTATGAAAAAGCATATTTCCTATCGATCATCTGAACTACTTAATTTGCTGCTGCAAAAGGAGATGAATTTTTTTACTCCAGTTGATGCAATAAAGATGCTTAGTAATAGTGATCCTGTAGCAGTACGTAGATTATTAAGTGATATGACCAAAAGAGGGTTGATAATGAGGATTAAAGATGGATTATATTCAATAATCCCTTATGAAAAGGATCCGGAAAATTATCTACCTAACTGGCATCTTGTAGCTGATGCATTAATGAGTCAGCAAAAATACTATATAGGATTTTATAGCGCATTAGATATTCATGGATTAATAACTCAGCCTTCATTAACAGAGCAAATTGTTACCGAGAAGCAGATTATACCTAAAACCAGAATAGTAAAAAATGTAAAGTTTGAATTCATTACAATGGGCAGCAGTTTTTTTGGATATGAAAAAACCTGGATAGATGATTTTCATAAAATACATTGCAGTGACCTTGAGAAAACCATATTGGATTGTTTATATTTGCCGGGCAAGGCAAATGGAATTAATGAAATTGTTAAAGCAATGGTTAGAGTAATAGATAAACTTAATAAAGAGAAACTGTTATTGTATTTGGAGAAGTTTAATGCACCTTCAATCTATAAAAGACTGGGATTTATTTTACAACATTTGGATAAGCATAAGGATTTAACTGAAAGATTAAGCATAGAAAGTAAAAGCTCGTATGTAGTGCTTGATCCATCCCTACCGAAGCGAGGCAAACATAATTCGCGATGGAGAATAATTGATAATCTCGGAATAGAGCAAGTACTGGAATCCTTACTTACATAAATGATAAAACCCGGAGAAATACAACAAATAGCAAACAGATTGGGTATAAGAGATACCCAGATTGAGAAAGACTATGTGATTGGATGGATACTACGAGGTATATCAAATAATGAATATCTGAAATTGCATTTGATTTTTAAGGGTGGAACTGCTCTAAGAAAAATATATTTTCAGGAATATCGCTTGTCCGAAGATCTTGATTTTACTTTTTGGGGAACTGATTTTAACATCGAAGAAATAAGAAATCATTTTGAAGAATTGATTAAGTGGATTGCTAAAGAGGCAAGGATAACATTAAGCATTCAGGATGAAAAAGAACATAAAACAGGAAATTATAATTTCTATTTAAGTTATTCAGGTCCATTAGGCGGAGCAGGTACAAGGAAAAGTGTTAAAGTTGATATAGCAAACGATGAACTACTTTGTGATGATCCCAAGGAATTACAGGTTATTAATGAGTATTCTGATTTAAAAGAAAACTCCGGCATTTTGTGCTACACTTTAAATGAAATCATTACGGAAAAAATGAGGTCACTTATGCAAAGAACGATGCCAAGAGATATATATGATATCTGGTATCTGTTTGAAGTAGAGGGCAAAGATATATCTGATTATCTATGTAATTTCAAAAAGAAAACTGAATTCAAAAAACTTGATCCGGGAGATTTTATTGATTGTGTAAATGGTAAAAAGGAAATATTCCAGATGCAATGGGATAATCACCTGGTTAATCAAATTAAAGATGTGCCTGATTTTGAAGATGTATGGAGGAGATTAAGAAAACATTGGAAAAAATTTAAGTAATTTGTTCATCGTTTAATGAATTATCTAATTTTATATTTATCTGAATAAAAATTATTAATAATGGAATACCTTTTACATATACTTATCCTGATTGGTATTTATACAATCCTCTCACTTTCATTAAACCTGCTGGTTGGATATACCGGAATTCTTTCTATTGCTCATGCAGCATTTTACGGAATAGGGGCCTATATTGCTGCTTTACTTGCATTAAAACTACAGACTCCTTTTTTATTAAATATAATACTCGCGGTTGCAGGCACTTCAATATTTGGTTTGCTGGTGGGATTCCCTTCATTAAGATTAAGAGATGATTATTTTGTAATTGCAACATTTGCTTTCCAGATAATTACTTTCAGCATATTAAACAATCTTGTAGATTTTACAGGCGGACCATTAGGATTGCCGGGAATACCGCAGCCGGTAATATTCGGATACGAGATTAATAGCCACCAGGAGTTTCTTGCTTTAACATTATTGTTTGTTCTTCTTACTTTTTTTATCTGCAAAAAAATTACCGATGCACCTTTCGGGCGGGTTTTAAAAGCCATAAGAGAAGATGAAGTTTTTACTAAGGCTGCGGGAAAAAATGTTTCGGCATTTAAATTACTTGTATTTATGATTGGAGCCGGATTGGCCGCAATTGCAGGAGTTATTTATGCTACATACATAACATACATTGATCCCACAAGTTTTACGATAATGGAATCTATATTTATTATTTCGATTGTAATAATAGGTGGAGCAGGCAGTTTATGGGGACCTGTAGTCGGATCAGTAGTGCTTGTTGCCTTACCGGAACTGCTTAGATTTATTGGGCTGCCAAATTCAATTGCAGCAAATGTGAGACAGATTCTTTATGGCTCTCTCCTTGTAATATTCATGATGTGGAGACCGAAAGGATTCGTAGGTAAATATGAATTTGGAAACATAAAGACTAAGATAAAAGTAAAGAAAAATAACAGTATGATTTAATGCTTTTACAACTAAAAAATATAAGCAAGAGTTTTGACGGTACAAGAGCTGTTAATAATTTTTCCTGCGTAATTGAGGATAGAAACATCATTGGATTAATAGGTCCTAACGGTGCAGGCAAAACCACTTTATTCAATATCCTTTCTGGATTTCTTGAGAGTGATAAAGGAGAGATTGCTTTTAATGGAAAAAACATAAACCGAATGACTCCCTATAATATTACACTTTCCGGAATTTCCAGGACTTTCCAGGATTTAAGACTTATCCGACAATTATCTGTAATTGAAAATGTACTTTTATGTTTTAAAGAGCAACCCGGTGAAATACTAAGAAAAATATTTTTTAAGAGCCGGTTAAGTGAAGAAACAGAGGCAAAAAATAAAGAAAAAGCACATACACTTTTACAATTTGCAGGGATTGATGAAAAGTACAATGAACCTGCAGGAAATTTATCTTACGGTCAGCAGAAACTTTTATCCATAGTATGCTGCCTTGCGGCAGAACCAAAGCTGATTCTGCTTGATGAACCTGTTGCAGGAATTCAGCCTGCAACGATTGAAAAAATTATTGAGATGCTGAAAGCATTAGTGAAACAGGGTACAACAATTTTCTTTATAGAACATAATATTAATTTTGTTATGCATATATCGGACAGAATTATCGTAATGGATGAAGGAGAAAAAATTGCTGAAGGTTCACCTGCTGAGATTGCAGCAAATGCTGAAATACTTGAGGCCTATCTGTCATGATTATCCTGAAAATAAATATTACACAGGCTGGTTATGGGAAAAAAGTTGTTATAAAGGATATTAATCTTGAAATAAATGAGAAAGAGATAACCGCATTTATTGGGCCTAATGGTGCCGGCAAATCAACTTTATTAAAAACAATAATTGGAATAGTCGATAACTTTGATGGAAGTATTCTGTATGATAATAAAGAAATAATATTAACTTCGCCCGAAGAAAAAGTAAAGAATGGGATTTCATTTGTCCCGCAGGGGAACAGAGTATTTGAGGGACTTAATGTAAAAGAGAATCTTGAAATTGGCGGCTATCTTATTAAAAGCAAAAAAGAATTAGCCTTAAGGATAGACGAAATCATAAATACTTTTCCAGACATAAAGGACCGATTGAAACAAAATGCCGGCAACTTAAGCGGCGGTGAAAAACAACAGCTTGCAATTGCACGCGCCCTTATGTTAAAGCCAAAAATTCTAATGCTTGATGAACCTTCTCTTGGTTTAGCCCCTGGTTTATTAAGTAATGCTATGGGATTAATAAAAGAGATTAATCTTAAATATGGAACTACTGTACTTATTGTTGAACAGAAGGTAAAAGATGTATTAAAGATTTCCGATAAAGTAGTTGCATTAAAACTGGGTGAAATTGTTTTTAAAGGCAAACCTGATGAACTTACCGATATGAAAGTAAAAGAAATTTTTATAAGCAGTTAAGAATAATAAGCATTCTTTAAAGCAAAAAGTCTGGACTGAAAAGTATTCCATTCTCACCAACTTACAATTTCTTCCTTTCCATTTGTCCAATGAAACCCTATAATTTTTATTTCATTTCCATATATTTATACCGCAAAAATTTATGACATACCATTAATCGTAGTCTATATTTTAACTGAATTCATTTCACGTTGTTATATAAATAAATTGCCTTAAGGCTAAGGAGATTAAATGATTGCTTATTGTGGAATTGACTGTTCGAAATGTTTTAGTTACCTCGCTACTCAGTCCGGAAGTCAGGCCGAATTAGAGAAAGTTGCAAAGAAATTAACAGAGTTATACCATACCGAAGTAAAACCGGAATATGTTGTATGTGATAGTTGTAAGGAAAATAAGAGACATTCCTATTTTTGTTCGAATATGTGTAAGATGCGCAAGTGCTGTATTGAAAATGGTTTCCGGACCTGTATTGAATGTACAGATTTCCCATGTAAGGAACTTCAGTTGGAATTTGAACATGTTCCGGATGCAAGGGCAAACTTAGAAAAGCTTAGGAAATAACTTAATTATAGTTGTTTTTGCTTTTTGTGCGTACAAATCCTCTCCTTAAAGGTGAGGATTTTTTTTAATTCTTCGGTTATTCACAATTTTATTACCTTTTTTACTCTTCAATTTTAACTTAAAAAATGATAACTTTAGCACAGCAATTTTCTGAATCGTACAATTGAAAGTAAAGGATTATATAAATGAAAATTCATGAATACCAGGCAAAAGAAATTTTAAAGAAATATAATGTCCCTGTTCCGGTTGGCAAACCAGTGTTTAATGTTGATGATGCAGTAAAAGCAGCACTGGAAATTGGCGGAAATGTTTGGGTTGTAAAAGCTCAGATTCATGCCGGTGGCAGAGGCAAAGGCGGAGGTGTTAAAGTTGCTAAAAGTACGGATGAAGTAAAGGAACTTGCTTCTAAAATACTTGGAATGAACTTAGTAACACATCAAACCGGGCCGGAAGGTAAGACGGTTAAAAGATTGCTTATTGAACAGGGCATCAATATAGAAAGAGAATTATATGTTGGAATAACCCTGGATCGTGCCCAATCCAAAAATGTAGTTATGGTTTCTACGGAAGGCGGAATGGAAATTGAAAAAGTTGCCGCGGAAACTCCTGAAAAAATTATTAAAGAAACTATTGATCCTGAAGTTGGTTTGCAGCCCTACCAGGCAAGAAAACTTGCATTCGGTTTAGGACTTGAAGGTGTTCAGCATAAAAATGCCGTTAAATTCTTAACTGCTCTTTACCAGGCTTATGCAGCAACAGATGCATCGCTTGCGGAAATAAATCCGCTTGTTGTTACAAAAGAAGGTGATGTTCTTGCGCTTGATGCAAAAATGAATTTTGACGATAATGCTCTTTACCGTCACCAGGATATTATTGCAATGCGTGATCTTGAAGAAGAAGCTGCTCTTGAAATAGAAGCATCAAAATATAACCTGAACTATATAAAGCTTGATGGCAATGTTGGCTGCATGGTTAACGGTGCAGGACTTGCAATGGCAACTATGGATATTATTAAACTTGCAGGTGGTGAACCGGCAAACTTTCTTGATGTTGGCGGTGGAGCAAATAAGGAAACGGTTGCAAACGGATTTAAGATTATCCTTTCTGATCCGAACGTGAAAGCAATATTAATTAATATCTTCGGCGGAATTGTAAGATGCGACCGCGTTGCTCAGGGTGTTATTGATGCAGTTAAAGAAGTTCATGTTAATCTTCCAATCGTTGTAAGATTAGAAGGAACTAATGCTAAAGAAGCTGGTGAATTGTTAAGTCAGTCCGGGATGAATTTTGAAGTGGCTAAAAGTCTAAAAGAAGCTGCTGAAAAGGTTACTGCCGTATTAAAATAGAAGACCGCTATTCATTTGGAACCTAAAGAATTGCAGATAGTCTAATCGCTTAGGTTGCTATTTTTATGTTACTATAAAGCAATTCATTTTAAATCAAACGAAAAAAGATTCAACTTGATTTTATAAACCTTGTTGAATACATTCAAATAAGAATTATTGGAGTTTAGATGGATTTTCCCGAAGAATTCTTCGGTAATGATAACGAATCGGAAGAAAAAGAATTATACGAAAGGATTCAAAAGTTTAAAGAACTTATTGCACGTGGTGAAATTTATTCAAACATAGAAGCTATTGAAGATCTGATTCATAGCTGCCTTGAACTTGATTATAATTACGAAGGCCTGGTTTTAATAAACGCGTTAATGGAAATTTCTCAGTACAACTCTGAGTACTGGTATCTTAAGGGTAGTTTTCTAAGCAACCTGCTTAAATTTGAAGAGGCTTATGATTGCCTGAATACTTCACTTTCCCTTAATCCTTTTGATATTGAAACACTGCTTAGCAAAGCTCATGTTGAAGATAATTTAAACCTGACAGAAGATGCTATTGTCACTTTGAACAAAGCGCTTGAAATTGATCCGGGTAATGAAGAAGTATATTTTAATCTTGCATCAATATACGAAAGAGACGGTGATTACGAGACAGCTATAACCAACTTTAATCAGGCAATCAATCTGGATAACGAGTTTAGTGAAGCTTTTTATGAATTGGGTTATTGCCATGAAATGCTTGACGATTTTGATAATGCGTTAAAGGCTTACGATAAATATCTTGAAATTGAGCCTTACAGTTCATCGGGTTGGTATAACCGGGGAATAGTTTTAATAAGAGACGGCAAATATGAAAAAGCGCTGGATAGTTTTGATCTTGCAATTGCAATAAGAGAAGATTTTGCAAACGCCTGGTTTAACAAAGGGATTGCTCTAGCAAATCTTTCAAGATTAGCCGAAGCATTGCTTGCATTTAAAAATGCTGCTTTGTTAGATAAGAATGATGAAGCAATATTTTTCAACATCGGGCAGGTTTATGAGGATATGGAAGATCTTCAGAACGCCATTAAGAATTATACAA
The DNA here is from genome assembly GCA_003599415.1 of Ignavibacteriales bacterium. Taxonomy (GTDB): domain Bacteria; phylum Bacteroidota; class Ignavibacteria; order Ignavibacteriales; family SURF-24; genus SURF-24. The sequence goes on from QZKB01000118.1 coordinate 11,474, forward strand.
TTGCAATAAGCTTAGACAGTAATTATTACGAGGCATATCTTGCCAGGGGTTATTGCTATGATGAAGTTGGAAAATTTCATTTGGCATTAAAGGATTTTAATAAAGCAATATCCATAACAAACGATTCGGTTGAAGCATGGGGAGCAAAAGCAGACCTTGAATATTCCATCGGCAATCTGAAAGAATCAGTTGAAAGTTATAATAAAGCTATAACTTACGATCCCGATAATTTTGAGATAAGATATAAACTTGCAGAAACTTACATGGAACTTGCGCAATGGTTAGAAAGCAAACAGGAATTTGAGGAGTGTATCCGGCTTAGTCCTGATGATGCAAATTCATATTACGGAAAAGCAAAAGTAAGTTTTATTCTTCTTCAAACACAGGAAGCTATCAGTAGTTTAAAAACTGCTTTTTCACTTGACCCGAAGAAAAAAGATGAGTTCACAAAAGAATACCCGGAAGTTAAATCCTCAAAGCTGTTCAAAAAACTTTTAGAAGATTTTTAATTACATACCTCTTTATGAATACACACAATAAATTTAATAACGACACCAGGATTACAGGAATTATCGGCCATCCTATTAAGCATTCATATTCTCCTTTTATGCACAATATTGCTTTTGAACTGCTTAATCTAAATTATATATTTCTTCCGTTTGATGTTCCGCCGAGTAATCTGAAATCTGCTATAAGAGGAATGACGGCATTTGGTATAAAGGGTTTGAATGTAACCATTCCACATAAAGAGAATGTTTTATCGCTTGTAAAAAATATTTCCGAAGAGGTTAGCATAGTTGGGGCTGCAAATACAATTGTAAATGATAATGGAAACCTGAATGCTTACAATACAGATGTTTACGGTGTTATGGAAACACTCTTACCATATAAAGATAAGATCACAAATTCGGAAGTTTCATTAATCGGAAGTGGCGGTGCTGCGCGTAGTGTTATTTATGCTCTGCTAAGAAACCTGAGGCCTGAAAGAATAAATCTTATAAACCGTAATGAAGTACGCGCCGAACAGTTAAAAGAATATTTTGCTGCTAAGATGCACTTTGGTAATTTCAAAACATATAATCTTTTTAACTGCCCGTTTAATGACATTCTTAAAGGTTCACAGTTAATTATAAATTCAACTTCGGTTGGGATGTATCCCAATGTAGATGACTCGGTAGTAACTTCGTTTGAAGCATTTACAAAAGAACAGATTGTTTTTGATATTGTTTATAATCCCATAAAGACTAAACTGCTGATGCTTGCCGAAGCTGCCGGGGCAACAACGCTTGATGGCTTAACTATGTTTGTTCACCAGGGAGCAAAAGCTTTTGAGCTATGGACGGGAATGGAGATGCCGGTTGATAAAATTTTTAAAGCATTAAAGCTTCACATTTCACCGGTAAGTTAAAATCTTTTCATTCCTTCACGTAGTTCCAATAGTAGTACAGGCGTTAATTAATGCCTGTTTTCATTATATTTGCACATCATAAATATCAGAAAGAAAATGGATCAAAAATACGAAGCTGTAATAGGGCTTGAAGTTCATGCTCAGTTGTTAACAGAAACTAAATGTTTTTGCGGATGCTCAACAAAATTCGGTAATCCACCTAATTCAAATGTTTGCCCTGTTTGTCTTGGTCATCCTGGTGTACTTCCCGTATTGAATAAAAAGGTTGTAGAGTTTACAGTTATGATGGGTCTCGCAACCAACTGTACAATAAATGAAAAATCGATCTTTGCACGTAAGAATTATTTCTACCCGGATTTGCCAAAAGGTTACCAGATTTCCCAGTATGAACAGCCGATATGCGAGAATGGTTTTATTGAGATTGAATTAAGTTCAGGTGAGAAGAAGAAAATTGGCATAACCAGAATTCATATGGAAGAGGATGCGGGTAAATCAATCCATGATCAATCAACTGAAACTTTGGTAGACGTTAACCGTTGCGGTGTTCCTCTTATGGAAATTGTGAGTGAACCGGATATGCGGACACCGGAAGAAGCTTACCTGTATTTAAGCAAGATTAAACAGATTGTTCAGTACCTTAATATCTGCGACGGTAATATGGAAGAAGGGTCTTTAAGATGCGATGCCAACATTTCAATAAGACCTGAAGGTGAAACAAAATTAGGCACAAAGACTGAAGTTAAAAACATGAATTCGTTCAGAAATGTTGAACGTGCTATTGCTTACGAAATCGAAAGACAAACTGATCTGGTTGAAGACGGCAAAAATATTGTCCAGCAAACTTTATTATGGAATGCTGATCTTAATACAGTTGCCCCAATGCGAAGCAAAGAGGAAGCACACGATTACCGTTACTTCCCTGACCCGGATTTATTGCCGGTTGTAGTTTCTGATGAATGGCGCGAATCAATTAAAAAGAAATTGCCTGAACTGCCGGACCAAAAGCTTGAAAGATTTATGTCTTCTTACAAGATTCCTTTTTACGATGCAAACATTTTAACTTCATCAAGAGATTTAGCAGAGTATTATGAAAAAGTTGTATCAGTTACTTCTGATTATAAATCCGCAAGCAACTGGGTAATGAGCGATGTTCTAAAGATAATAAATGAAAATAAAATATCTCCAAAAGAGTTTCCTGTTTCGCCGGAAAATCTTGGCAAGCTTATTAATCTTATAAAGGATAACACAATTAGCGGTAAGATAGCTAAAGAAGTTTTTCCTGAAATGCTTAAAGCGAATGCTGACCCTGAAATGATTATAAAGGAAAAGAACTTAATCCAGATAACTGATACCGGTGCAATTGAAATGGTGATCGACCAAATTATTTCCAACAGTCCAAATGAAGTTCAGCAATATCTTTCCGGCAAAGATAAAGTGTTTGGATTTTTCATTGGGCAAATAATGAAAGAAACAAAAGGGAAAGCAAATCCTAAAGTTGTAAATGATATATTGAAACAAAAATTAGAAGCGCTTAAAGTTTAGATATGAAGAATTTTAATGCTGTAACATTCACATCGGTTTTCTTACTGCTTTTAAGTTTTAATGCTATCGCACAAAGCAAAGATGAAAGCTGGAAACTCTACGATGACTCACAGGTAGCTGTTATAGAAATTACTATGGATCAATCAGCGCTTGATTATATGTATGCAAATGTTAACAGTGATTCACTCCACTTCGCTACCGTTCATTTTAAAAATAAATACATCGATGAGACAATTGATTCAGTTGGAATAAGATTACGAGGAAATACATCAAGAGATGCCAGGAAGAAATCATTCAAACTTGAGTTTAACGGATTCATTAAGGGAAGAGATTTTTACGATGTTGAAAATCTTAATCTCAACGGTGAACATAATGATCCATCAATAATAAGAAGCAAACTTATCTGGGATTTGTACGGCAAAATCGGAATGAACGCCAGCCGTGCTGCACATGCTGCAGTTTATATTAATGGAAATTACTATGGTCTTTACATTTCTGTTGAACATATTGATGAAGAATTTTTACAGAAACGTTTTACAGACGATGAAGGAAATTTGTGGAAATGTCTTTATCCGGCAGATCTTGTTTACAAAGGTTCGAACCCGGATTTATATAAGTCAAAATCAGGTGGCAGAAGAACTTATGATTTAACCACAAACGAAGATACTGATGACTATTTTATGCTTGCAAGATTAATTGATATTATAAACAACACTTCATCAACTGAATTCCAGGATTCACTTGAAAAGATTTTTTCCTTGGAGGAATTTCTAAAATATGTTTCTGTAGATGTTCTTACCGGTTGCTGGGATGATTACTGGTACCTGAAGAATAACTATTACCTGTACCATGAACCATCAAAAGATCTGATCCATTGGATTCCGTATGATACTGATAATTCATTTGGTGTTGATTGGTTTAGTATTGACTGGGCAAATGTTAATCCTTATACATACAGCAAGATAGGTGGCGGTGATGAAAAACGTCCTCTGATTGAAAGGATTCTTACATTTGCAGATTACAGAAATCTTTACACACATTTTTTAGATTTCATAGTAAAGAAAGTTTATAACACCGAAATACTTGAGAAAAGAATCGACAGTTTAAAGAGTATCCTTTCGCCATATGCTGAACAGGATACTTATAAAAATTTAGATTACGGTTTTACAAATGAAGATTTCAACAATTCGTATTTACTCTCCGGGTATAATAAAGCTCACGTTAAGTATGGTTTGAAAGAATTCATAAGCAAGAGAGTCGAATCAATAAAGAAGCAGCTTGTGTGGGTCAATTCCAATCCGGTTGTTTATTCGCTGGATTGGTATCCGAAAAGCCCCGGCTTTGATGATACTGTTTACGTAAATGCATCAATCTTTGCTAAGAACGGGATAAAAGATGTTACACTTAATTTCAAAAAAGTTGGTACCGGCGAAGTTTTTAAAACCAAGATGGAATTTAAGCCTGTACCTGGTTCCACAAAAATAAATGAGAATGATCTTTGGATTGGCAGGCTTTCTCCTATTGGAATTGCATCAAAAGGTTATTTTGCGATAACCGTAACGGATAGCCTTGAACAAAAAGCACAATTTCCAAGGAGAAGAAATATTAATATTCAAACTGCAGGAGTTAATTCGGCAAGCCTTGTTATTAACGAACTGCTCGCAAAGAATGATTCTCTCTATGCCGATGATAATGGAGAGTATGACGACTGGATTGAAATATTTAATCCCACATCCCAGACAATTTCTTTAACGGGTAAATTTTTAACTGATGATCCGGACAAGCTAAACAAATGGCAGTTTACAAGTCCAGGTTTGGAATTATTACCCGGTCACTTTCAGCTTATCTGGTGCGATGAGGATTCTTCCCAGGGCGATATGCATACAAATTTTAAATTAGATGGTGGTGGTGAGTTCTTAGCCTTAGTTGATGCTGATGGTGCAACCATACTTGATTCTCTTACCTACCCGGATCAAAGTAAAAATATTTCATTCGGCAGGTATCCTGATGGAAGCGATAACTGGCAAAAATTGGTGCCAACTCCACAGGGTGGAAATACAGTTACCTCTGTAGATGAAGACTTAACTCCGGTTGATTTCAGAATTGCAGCTTATCCAAACCCTTTTAATCCAAGCACAAAAATAGAGTTCGTGCTTCCTTCAAAATCTCATTTAACACTTTCGATACACAATATTCTGGGTGAAAAGCTCTGGACAAAATCCGGTGAATATAAGGAAGGTTCTCATTCGTTTGTATGGAATGGGATTGATAACATGGGCAACAAATTAACATCGGGAATTTATCTTCTGAATATTAAATCTGCTGATTTGGTTAAGACTATAAAATTAATGATGATAAAGTAAACTAAGGTTAATATGAAACTATTTACCATTTACCTTTTAGCCCTTTTAACAATTATTGCTTCTTCAAATGTCTCGACAGCCAGGGAAGAAAATATTATGGATACAGTACAGGATTCATCCGGCACAAATCTTAATGAAATTCTGAAAAAGGAAAAGTTAAGAATTATTATAACAGATTCAGGACTTGGTGGACTTTCGGTTGCAGCAGATGTTGAAAAAAAGTTAAGTTTATTCAAACCTTTTAAAGAAGCTGAAATTATATTCTTCAATGCGCTGCCGGTACATAACAAAGGCTACAACAGTATGAAGGATATGAAGCAGAAGGTGAAAGTTTTTGATTCTGCACTTAATAGTATGATTAAGAATTTTAATCCTGATATTATCCTTATAGCCTGTAATACACTTTCTGTTGTTTATCCGGAAACTGAGTTCAGCAAAACAACCAACATCCCTGTAATTGGAATTGTTGAGCTTGGTGTTGAATTAATGAGTGACAGCCTGAAAAATAATCCGGGTAGTAATGTATTTATTATCGGAACACCAACCACAATTAATTCTAATTCTCATAAGAATAAGCTTATTGCTAAAGGATTTGATGAAAATATAATTTATACCCAGCCTTGCAAAAACCTTGAAAGTGAAATCCAGGAGAACACTGAAAGCAAAGCTGTAAAAGTTCTGCTTGATAAATATTCCGATGAGATAAAAAGTAAAGTAAAGACACCAGCCGTAAAATCATTTGTTGGTCTTTGCTGTACTCATTACGGTTATGCTTATAAACTTATTGATTCAGTAATGAAAGATAAGTTCGGTAAAAATACTGAACTGCTAAATCCCAACAGTAAAATGGGAGATTTGCTGATAACTGGTGAAAACCGTAACCGCTTTAATGAGATAAAAACAAATGTAAAGGTTGTTTCCCAGGTGGATATAACGGAGCAGGAAAACAAATCCCTCGGAAAATTACTTGGGCAGGAATCTCTAAAAACAGAAGCTGCATTAAAGAATTATGTCCTTAACGAAAATCTGTTTGAGTACAGGAAGTTTATTGAATAATATGCTATTCCCAACTCTCTGACAAATAGCGTATTGTTATTGCGAGGAATGATACAAAGAAACAATCATTTATAATCATAAAAATCGGATTCATTCGCTTTGCAGTGATAATAGCAAGTAATTTTTTGGGCTACCTCGCATCAATAACGTACATACCTTTATACAATTATTTTGATCAGATTATTTTTTTTTCAATCTGGAAAAATCAATCTTTGCTAAAGAGGGCTAAATACAATAAATTAGCAATAGTGTTAATTATCTATGTTTTGCTAAAATGAAATTCACAGACTTAAATAGAATATCAAAACTCTTTTTCGGTACAATTGATATTGCAAAGGAGTTGTCAATAACACAGGAATCTGCCAGAATTACTGCCGTAAGATATACAAAAAAAAAGTTATTGATCCGATTAAAAAGAGATTTGTATATTCTGCCATCCCGTTTTGATAAACTAAAGGAAGAAGAAATATTTCATGTTGCAAATATTCTGCAAACACCATCATATATTTCACTTACAACAGCATTAAGTTATTACAATATAACAACACAACAACAAAGAAATTATATTGAATCTATCGGGTTGAAAAGAACAAGAACATTTGAAATAAATCAATTAAACTTTTCTTTTTCCCTCATTAAGAAATCATTATATACAGGCTTTGGCTTAAATGATAATTATTTTATTGCCACTCCGGAAAAGGCTCTCGCAGATTCAATCTATCTTTCATCATTAAAAAAATATAATTGCGATTTCAATGCAATTAACTTTTCAAAGATCAAATTAAAAACTGTAAACGAATACCTGCTGAAAACTAATTCTCATGTATTATCATATTGGAAAAATATATGCAGGACCTACAAAATTTGGAAACATTAGAAATAGAAGTACTTGAATTGCTGAACAGCATCCGGGTACTTGATTCACTTTATTTTGGAGGCGGCACAATGCTACGTTTATGTCACAATTTAAATAGGTATTCAACAGATTTGGATTTTTGGGTAAAACCTGAAATTGATTCATCAATTCTTTTTCCAAAAATTAAAAATGAATTATCCAAAAACTATACAATGATTGATGCTGCTAATAAAAGATTTACCATGTTATTTGAATTCCGCACCGCAAAAGTTAATAGAAATCTGAAAATTGAAATACGAAAAGGCCAGCAAGAATTTGAGTGGGAAAGGAAGATTGCTTTTTCAAGTTACTCGAATAAACAGGTGGTGGTAAAAGGATTAACTTTACCACAAATGATGACAAATAAAATTGAAGCTGCCCTTTCCCGTAAAATAATCAGAGATATTTTTGATATTGAATTTTTATTAATGCGTGGAATAAAACTGCAGAATGATAAAAAGAAACTGGAGGCCCTTCTAAAAATTGCAGAAGGTTTTACCGACAGAGATTTTAAAACAACTCTCGGATCCATCCTGGATAACAAAGAAAGAAAATTTTATACTGAAAATAAATTCCGATTTTTAAAAGAGGAAATCCGTAAAGAAATTTTTCATCATTAATTTTTTAAATCCAAATAAATATTAATTCATTAATACTATTTTCATTTTTATTTCTTCTCAAAATCCAGGGAAACAGAATTTATACAATATCTCTTCCCTGTCGGAGCAGGTCCATCATCAAAAACATGCCCAAGATGAGCACCGCATTTTTTACACATTACTTCATCTCTGACCATTCCATGCGAATAATCTTTTTTTATCTCAACATTTTCCTTGTTCATTACTTCAGAAAAGCTTGGCCATCCACAACCCGCATCAAATTTAACATCGGATTTAAATAGCTCTGCACCGCATGCAACACATTTATAAATTCCCTTTTCCCAAAAATCATCATACTTTCCGGTAAACGGTCTTTCGGTTCCTTTTTCTCTCACAACTTTGTATTGTTCAGGTGTTAAAATCTTTTTCCATTCTTCATCTGTTTTAACAACTTTATTATCCATTTTACTTTCCTTTTTATTTTTTGATTGGGCAACCAAATAGATACCACCAATACCAACCACAGTTATCATCAGAAGAAAGAGTATATTCTTCATATAAATCCTTTTCGCATTATAATACATAAAATCAAATTCGGAAGCTAAAAGTTCCTTTTGGAGTCAATTACTTAAACTCAATTAGTATCTCCTTTACTACGTTAAATGGAAAGAAAGAATTAGATTTTTAGCTATTTAAATCTTTAATAAGATGGTAAAAATTTTGAAATGAATTTTGTATTGCACATAAGGGTTAGAAATAGAAGAGTAAGAAGTTATGTTACTTCTTACTCTTTATTTTAGTTTTATTTTATTATCTCAATAATCCAGTCGGTCATAATACCTAAAACCATCGGTGAAAAAGTTTCTTCAATCTTAGCATATTCAGAAATTGAACAGGTTGTACAAGGCTGGAAAATATGATTAAGCCCTGGAAATTCAATTACCTTGTATTTTTTATTGCCTCCCTTCTTTAATGCTTCCTCTATAGCAGAAAGATTTTCTTTGGGTGGTACCTGAATATCTTTTTCACCATTCAATGCGAGTACAGGACATTTGACTTTTTCAAGCGCAGGACGCGGATCATATTTCAGAAAATACCTGAACCAGGGACTTGAAATTATTTTTTGTTGCCGCTGAGCAAATCTTTCTTCAGGTGGCATTGTTTTTTTATCCTCTTCAGACAGAGTAAGGTAAAACTCATGAATATACTCCTTCGTTTTAGTATTAATCACAGAAGTATCAGCATCTGATTTTGCCAGTTCATATAATTTTCTGTTTGTATTCATTGAATTGTTGATAGCTTCTTGTTTTTGGCCTTCAGTCTCCATAATAAGCTGAGCTTGCTTCAAGATTAATTCATCACCCGCAATTCCAGGTCCGGCAAGCAAAACAATAAATGATATATCCTGATTTTCCGATGCTATCATTGGAGCAATTATTCCGCCCTCGCTATGACCAATCAGGCCAATTTTCTTTTTATCAATTTCTTTTCTTGTTTTTAAGTATTCAACTGCTGCAAGTACATCTTCAGCAAAGTCCTTAGTTGTAGCGCCGGCAAAAACACCTTTAGATTTTCCAATCCCGCGGTCATCAAATCTTAATACTGCAATCCCATTTTTAGTAAGATGATCTGCAATTACTAAAAACGGTTTATGATTAAATGCCAGCTCATCTCTGTCCTGTCCTCCTGAACCGGATATCATAACTACTGCCGGAAAGTCTGAACCTTCTTTCGGATAAGTAAAAGTACCTGCCAGTTTAATTCCAGCTTTAACATTATCAAATTCAATATCTTCTGTATTGTAACCAAATGGTGGTTTGGGTTCCTGGGGGCGTTTAGGTCCCTCAACTTTATCAACCTTCCTTAATTCCAAAGGAAACGAACCTCCACCTTGCTTCCAGATACCGGCAATTTTTAGACTATCTTTAAAAAATAAACCATCAAATTTCCCACCAATAAGTGTGGAGGTAACAAACACAGAATCTGCTTTTAATTTTATTTCGCTTATGGGAATATCTTTTGTCCCCTGATCAGGGCTATCTAACAAAGCAGACAATTTTCCATCCTTCATTTCCACTCTTATAACCAGTCGCAGTTCTGTAGTTTGGAATTTTAATTTTCCCAGCCATGTGCCAACCAAATACTCCTCTTGATTAAATGATTGTGAATAGGATTGTGTTGTAATTACTAAAACAGATAAAAATAATCCGAAAACACATTTCAATAATTTCATGTATGCTCCTTATAATAAAGGCGGTGATTAAACCGCCTTCATAAAATTAGAATTCAACATATTTATCTTTCTTGCAACCGCAAACCGGACATTCATCCGGGGCTCCGCCGATTACTGTATGCCCGCATACAGGACAAACATAAACGTTTGCTTCCGGAATATCCTTCTTATCTTCTACGCTTTTCCTGGCATCGTCGTACATTACTTCGTGCATTTTTTCAGCTTCTATTGCATAATGGATACTTCTTTCAGCAGCTTTTTCTTCCTGCAGTTTAGCAACAGCATCAAAAGCGGGATACATTTCATTCACTTCATAGTTTTCTCCACCCATTGCTTCATTAAGATTTTCTGATGTAGAATTAATTTTACCCAGCGCTCTTAAATGATTAATTGCGTGGACTTTTTCCGCATAAGCAATTGCTTTGAACAGGCGGGCTACTTCTTTATATCCTTCTCTTTCTGCTTTTTCTGCAAAGGCAGAATATTTCATATGTGCCTGGCTTTCACCTGCAAACGCAGCTTCTAAATTTGCTTTGGTTGATGGTCTCATTTATTCTCCGGATTTGGTTTATTAATTTACGGTTGAAAGCTATTAAAAATTTGTTTAAAACTGAAGAAGAAATTAAAAATTGAACTTGGTAACTGGAAATAAGAATTTTGAAAGATAAAGCAATATTATTCAAATAAGAATTGCAGCTCAAAAGAATAAACGAAGGTAAATATTTTCTTAAAAACATAATAAAAAAGCCCGCATAAAAAAAATGCAGGCTTATAGAATAAAGAATGATTTTCTTATTAAGGAATAGTATAATTAACAGTTGAAGTATAAGCAGTACCTGTAGCGCTTCCAACTTTTCCTGTAATAGTGAATACAAAACTAGCTCCCGATTGTAAACCATCAATTGGTCCAACATAAGCCGGAGATGTTTGACTATACACTGTAGTACCATCAGCATTAACCGTTTCATCAATACCTAAAGCAGCACTAACTGCTTTAATAGTATTTATGACAACATTTGTGCTGGGTTTAAATTCGAAATAAACCTGTTGCTGGTTATCCTGAACTACGGAAACGGTAAAAGTAACATTACCCGTATTAGTACCACCCCCACCTCCTCCACCACCAAATGGATCGGTTGCTGTACCTCCGGAATCATCCTTGCATCCAGGAGAAAAGAGAAATAATATCAAAGGAATTATTGCTAATAGTAACTTTTTCATACCCCACTCCTTTAGTTTATTTTAAACTTTAGCGTTGCTCCTAATTTAAGAGATAAAATACTATTGCTCGTACCCGGGAAATTATAAGTATCAGTAAGTGGGATGTATACCATGAAATCACTTCCTAAATACATAGTTGGAGATAATTTAAAATTATATCCTGTACCGAAAGCGACATCAAATCTTACTGATTTTGTCTCGAGATCCATCGTAGTAACCTGTGGGGTTTGACCTGTTGCTGAAACCGTTCTTTCACCACTTGAACCAAGTTTAATTCCTAAAGAAGGACCGGCTACCATATAAAACCCGCTGAATTCAGCTTTGAACAACGGATCAATTGTAAAATATGAAAGCGATAAAGTATTTTCTACGGTTTGGTTGTTAGTTGTTGTAGAATTAGAAAAACTTTTCATATCAAAAGCAGTTAAATTAACAAGCATTCCAAGATTAGGACTAAAGCCTAAATCTAATGCTCCTCCAATTCCAACACCTACTCCATTCCATGTTCCGGTAAGACCCTTTTGGTTATAGATATTCAAATTACCTGTAAGTCTGGGTCCGATTAGAACTGATTGAGCAAAACTAGAACTATACAAGAAAATAAGAAATAAGGTGAAAGTAGTAAAAAGTAATTTCTTCATATTTTTTTCTCCTGAATAATTATGATTGAACATTTAATAAAGTGAGGAACTTATTTTCTAAAGTATATCGTCAAATAATTTATTAATAAACTAATATTGTAATGTTAAATTGTCAAGAATTATTATAATTAACTGATTTAAAGCAATGTATTAACAAAATCCCAGTTAATTAATTTCTCAATAAACGTGTTCAAGTAATCGGGTCTTCTGTTCTGATAATCAAGATAATAAGCATGCTCCCAGACATCTACAGTTAACAACGCTTTTTGATTATGTACCATTGGGGTATCTGCATTGGGAGTTTTAACAATTTTCAGTTTATGGTTTTCAATAACAAGCCAGGCCCAACCACTTCCAAATTGTGTTGCCCCGGCATTTTTGAATTCTTCAACAAACTTGTCATATGTTCCAAAGTCAGAATTTATTTTGTCCCATATTTTACCGGTCGGTAATCCTCCGCCGTTAGGTTTCATGCAATTCCAATAGAAAGAATGATTCCAGACCTGAGCAGCATTATTAAACAAACCAACTTTTAAACTATCACCATAAGTTTTGCTAATAATACTTTCCAGACTTAATTCTGAAAATTCCGTTCCCTCAATTAATTTATTTGTATTTACCACATAAGTATTATGGTGTTTTCCATAGTGAAAATCTATGGTTTTAGAACTGATATAAGGTTCAAGAGCTTCTTTAGGATAGGGTAGATCAGGTAAAACAATTGCCATAGTACCTCCAACAATTAAATGATTCTTAATTACTATTTATTAAGAGAAATCCACGACGCCAGGAAAGGTTATTTAGATCGTTTTACAACCACAAAAATAGCAGATTATTCCATACTTGCAATTGAATTTTTAATTATTTGAATGTAATCTGTTTAGCTAAGTTGATAAATAAAAAAGGCGATCAATTCTGATCGCCAAAAATTTGTGGAGCTAAGGAGGATCGAACTCCTGACCTCTTGAATGCCATTCAAGCGCTCTCCCAGCTGAGCTATAGCCCCATTCGTTAACTCAAAGATGAATTACAATATATTTATATCAATTCTAAAATTTTTCCCACCCTTTATTCAACCCTTAATCTTAACTTAACCAACATTTCACTACAAATATAGCATTTACTTTTATAAAAAATCAAACTTACGCTGGCCCTAATTTTATTATTTTTGTCACAACCATTTAGCGCTAAGTAAGAAAGTTATTTATATTAAATCAAAACAATTTGAAGGATTATAAATGTGTGGCAGGTTTGAGAGTAAGAAAATTGAATTATCTGTAATAGATTTATTTAAAGAGAAAGGCCTTGAAATCATTGTTGAGGATGACATTGCAAAAAGAAGCAATGAGGATATTAGACCTACAGAAAAGATTATGAGCGTTTTACTTAAGCAAGACGTTTATCATTTGACAAAAGTAAACTGGGGAATAAAATTTAAGGAAGATTCGCCTCTCATTTTCAACTCAAGAATTGAAACAATTAAAGAAAAATCATATTGGAATACCCTGTTATCAAAAAATAAATGTATTGTGCCAATGACAGGTTTTTACGAATGGAAGACAGAAAATAAAAAGAAGGTGAAGTACAGGATATTTTTGCCCGATAATGATATTTTTTTTGTACCAGCAATTTATCATAGAGATAAAGAAGACATGATATTTGCTTCCTTAATCACTACCACACCGAATAAATTTATAGAAAAGATCCATCACAGGATGCCGGTGATTCTTGATTTTGCTAACGCTATTAGTTTTTTAAATGATGACAATGAAATAAATTTGAAAAGATTAATACCCTTTGATGATCGGAATAAAATGGAAATGGAATTGGCCGATGATTAACTTTAATGTGCGTTAAGAAATAAATTTTGAATGTCAGTCATCATTTCTCTGCAGAATTTTTATATAACGAATTAAATGTCCTACAAAGTAAACTCGTAGCGTATTGTTTCTTTATTACTAGTATTAATTTTATTCTGATATGCCGGAATGAATAATTGATCTTCATTATTTCTTTCCATTACTCTTACTTTTAATTTAACTTTGCCCTGGTAAAAATATTCCTTGATGAAGATACGGGAAAAATGAAATCAAATATATTTTACAAACTGTTAAACAGGAATTTAATCAACCAGAAATTCCGGATTGTTTTAGATGATATTCCTGTTGAAATTATTTATAAAGAAATTAAGAACATTCATCTTATCGTTTATCCACCGTATGGAAATGTAAAAATAAGCGCACCTAAAGGAATCCCCTTGGAAACCATTAAATATTTTGCCGCTTCAAAATCAGGTTGGATCAATAAGCATCGTGCAAAATACAAAGATGCTGAACTTCACTTAAATGAATTACACGATAAACGTGAATGTTATTATCACTTAGGAAAACGTTATGACCTGAAAATTATTTTTCATACAGGTAAACCAAAAATAATTCTAAGTGAAAACACTATTGAACTATATACCAGGAAAGGAAGCTCTTTAAGGAAAAAACAGAGTTTATTAAACGAATGGTCACGCGAGCAGCTTAAAAACTTAATTCCACAGTTTATTCAAAAGTGGGAAACAAGAATAAATGTTTCAGTGTCTGGCTTTGGAATAAAAAAAATGAAAACGCGCTGGGGAAGCTGCAATACTAAAACAAAGCGCATCTGGTTAAATCTTGAGCTTGCCAAAAAACCAATTTACTGCCTTGAATATATTGTTGTTCATGAAATTGTACACCTTTTGGAAAAGAAACATAATTACAGATTTAAAAAATATATGGATGAATTCCTGCCGGGTTGGAGAGAGTATAAACACGAATTAAATCACTTCCCGGTTTCTGAAGATTTACCGGATAAATAGATTTTACTTGATAAAACTTTTGCAAATTATTTATTCAGGCTTGTACATTTGTTAATTCTTTACCACAATAGCGGCATAGCTTTGCTTTGGCTTTTATGATCTCTGCACAATAAGGGCATTCAATTGAATCGGCCGGATCAGAATTTTGCATCGCCTGGGATAATTTCTGCGCCTGGAAACTTAATTGATTCTGCTTATAACTTTCCTGTGCGGAAGTGATTGCATCTTTTAATTCTTTAGGTGATTTCAATCCCACATAAGTTGTAGCACCCATTTCTGCCGCTGTCTGAATTTCAACATCACCAAATCCAAATATTCTGCCCATAACAGATTGATGATATGTTACATTATTAATTTTATCCAAAGGACTTTCCTTAGCGCTAATAGAAAACACACCGCTTTCATCAATAATGCGTAGGTTTGTTACTATCCAAAGGTCACACATACGCTCATAGTATTTATATAGGAAATGAACAAATGATAATGGAACAACTAGTAAAAACCAGGCACTTGCTTTTTCAATGCTGAAATAAATATAGAGTGTAAGCACACTTATTATTAAAGGTATAAGGAAAGGAATAATTAAATTATACCAATGTGGCCAGGTCTGAAACAGAATTTTTTCGTTTGTCTTTAATGTTGCTCTCATTTTTCACCTGCCTTAAAAGATTATTTATAGCCGAACGTGATTCCGGATTTTTAATTCTAAAATTCATTGGTCGGTAATTCACTTAAATTTCTGAAGCAACTTAGAATTTTAACCCTACTTTGTCAAGATTTTTTTATAATCGCTCAAGAACTATTTTGCTGGTTGATTCTTCTGATGTGATTTGTAACAGACCCGCCGGCCTATCACATATTTATGGTATAGTGAGGCGGTATGCACAATATTAATTTACACTCAGTCATTAAATAAATTAAACATAAAACGCATATGGAAGAAAGTATATTTGTCATAGATCGTAAGCTGCCTAAAAGTGAACTCGAAGAACAAAAGCAGTTTTTAAAAGAAGCCGAAGAAGAGGTAGATAATCTTAAAGAAAGGTTAAATATTGTTGAAGAAGTATCTGAATACGGTTTCTGGGATATAAACCTGGATACAGGCAGTGTATACTTTAATAAAAACTTTGCTGCAATCCTTGGCTGCCAGCCAAATGAGCTTAACAGCTTTCGTATTTCTGATTTTGATTCTTTTATCTTAAAAGAAGACCAGGCTATTTTCAAGGAAGCATTGAATTCTCATATTAATAATCAGTCTGAATGGCTTGATATAACTGTAAGACTCAGAAATACAGAACAGGGTTATAAATGGGTACTATTCAAAGGTAAGGTTATAATGCATGATCAAAACTGCATTCCTTTAAGGTTTGCAGGAAGAATAGAAGATATAACCTTAAGAAAAATTGCCGAGGAAAAAATAAAATCAAACCTTCAAAAAGAACATGAACTTAATGAACTTCATACAAGATTTATTTCAAGAATTTCTCATGAATTGCGAACTCCGCTTGCGACTATCTTATCTGCTACTGAGACGATTGAAAAATACGAACTTCAGTTAAGCACAAAACAAAGAACAACTTTATTCTCAAAAATTAAAAGCTCAATTGATGAGTTAAAAGAAATGCTTGATGATGTAACAGTTCTGAACAAATTCGATTCCAACAAAATGAATGGGGCAAACAAACCTTTTGATATCATTCGGTTCACTTCAGATCTTATTGAAGAAGTGAAATTTAATTCACCTTCCCATGCACAAATTAAAGTGGAGTTTGATTGCCAGAATAAAGTTGTTTGTACAAATATGAATTTATTGAAACACGTACTAATAAATCTTCTTTCAAATGCAATTAAATATACTCCGTACGATAGAAATATTTATTTCAGGCTAAAACGAAGCGACGATCAGGTCAGGATTGTAATTGAGGATGAAGGAATGGGAATACCTGAAGATGAACAGAAAAATATTTTTGAGCCATTTTACAGAGCAAGCAATGTAAGCAATATTGCAGGTACTGGTTTAGGATTGACAATTGTAAAAGAGTCACTTGAATCCCTGAACGGATTTATTAATTTCAGAAGCATTGAAAATACCGGAACGCAGTTTACACTTACATTTCCCGGCAACTGTAACAATTCAAATAATCAAATCTAAATGACGATGAAAAAAATATTAATAATTGAAGACAAACCTGAAATAACTGAAAATCTTAGATTCATTTTGGAGACAAAAAATTATAGAGTCTTAACATGTAAAAAGGGAAACGTTGGTTTGGTATTAGCCGCAATAAACCAACCTGACCTGATTATAAGCAGCTTGAAAGTATCTGATATGGATAGCCCGGTCTTCCTTACAAAACTAAAAGAATTACGAACTTTTAACAAAATTCCTATAATATTAATGACGGATAACACTGATCAGAATAATTTTACAGACACCGATTTACTTTTTGCCGATGCATTAATAAAAAAATCTTTTTTACCAAAGGATGTTTTAGAGTTGGTTAATAAGTTAATTGGCATTAGTACAACAAATGAATTCTCAATACTTATAATATCCCCGGATAAAATTTTTACTGAAGAAACAGAAGCATTCTTTAATAATAATAATTACAGGGTTACTTCCTGTTCAGACCTGAACCTCGGCTTTGAAGTATTTAAAAAGAAACAACCCGATTTGATAATATCTGAAATGATATTTCCAGGCGCAGGTGATTCTTCATTGCTTGAACTGAAAAAAATAACAGCAAATGAAAATGCTCCCGTAATACTAATTGGTTCGGGAGCGGAGATGAAAGATTTCAGGATTGCCTTAAATTCCGGTGCGGCAGATTATTTTTCAAAACCGGTCAATTATTTTTCATTACTTACCTCCTGCGAATTAAGGATACAAAAAAAGAAAGAGACAAAAAAGAAAGGGTTACAGCCGGCAAATTATTTCCAGGAAGATCTAAAGAATGAAAATATCCTGAAGAAAATTCTGCTTATAGAAGATAACATTGGGCTGGCGGAAAGTATAGGCATTGAACTTGAGATGCTTGGTTATACAGTGTTTACAGCAAATACCGGTCAGAAAGGAATTCAACTTGCAAGTGAAATACAGCCGGATCTCATAATATGTGATATAATGATGCCGAAGAATGATGGTTACTTTGTATTAAACAGTTTAAGGGAAAACACCGGGACAAGTCATATTCCTTTTATTTTCTTATCCGCTAAATCAGCTTACGCAGATCTGAGAAAAGGCATGAACCTTGGAGCAGATGATTACATTACCAAACCAATAAAGCTATCTGAACTTGATGATATAATCAGGAGAAAATTAAAGCTTCCAGGTAAATCACCGGCTCAGCAAAAACTCATAAATCCATCTCCGGTAAAAAAAGCCATTGATTCGGAATTGCCGTTTAAAAATCAGAATGTTGAAGTTGGTGATTTTATTCCGATTAGCAGCGAAAGAAAAGAAATCAAAAAAAGTTTTCCGGATAAAATTCAATCGGCAGCCAAACATAAAAAAGAATTTGATGAAGTGCTTGTTGAAGGAAATACATATGATAATAAGCCCGACTATGAAAATATCAGGAGTGCTGAACTTGATATATTCCTTGGCAACAAAAAGGATGTTAAAGATTACGAATGCCTTCAATTCCAAAATATTACCGTTATAAAAGTTAATTTGAACAGAGCGGTTGAAAAGGAAGTCCGCGATTTTTATAAATATCTTTTTACAATTATTGAAAACGGGGCAAAGAAAATTCTTATAGATGTAAGATCAGTGGAGTATTTCAGTTCAAGTTTTTTGGGTGTGCTTATTTCAGCTTTAAAACGAATTACGTTTTTGCACGGAGACATCAGGTTGTTAATGGATTTAACCAACCGATCTTCTGACATGATTTTCCTGGATGGAATTCTTAGAGTATTCCAGATTTACGAAAATCACTATGCAGCGCTTGATTCAATGCTCTACACGGAAAAAGTATAACACTTCTTCAAACTATATTTATTAGCAAACCGGCGTTAAAGGTTTCTTTCCTTGCAGCACATTAATTACATTCTGTGCTGCAAGTATTGCCATTCCGTTTCGCGCTTCAAATGTTGCACTGCCGATATGCGGAAGCAGAACAACATTTTTTAATTTATATAACTCTTTATTGATGTTTGGTTCATTAGTATACACGTCAAAACCTGCTGAAAACAGTTTGCCGGCTTTTAATGCTTTGATCAATTCTGATTCATCAACTATCTCACCTCTTGCTGTGTTAACAAGTACGGCATTCTTTTTCATCCTGTTAATCTTATCTTTATCAATAATATGAAATGTTGCCGGGGTTAAAGGTAAGTGCAATGATATTACATCTGATGATTCTACAAGTTTATTAAGAGAGACTTTCTTAGCGCCGGTTAATTTTTCAAGTTCAGAATTTTTCGATCTGTTGTAATAGATTATCTTTGTACCGAAAGATTTTGCCCTTACTGCTACCGCTGTACCAATTCTGCCTGCGCCTGCAATTCCGAATGTCTTTCCATTTAATTCAATTCCAAGAAGCTGTTCTGCTCTCCATCCTTTCCACATCATACTCTTTATTAATTCTGAACCATGAATAATATTTCTTGCGCAGGCAAGAACAAGTGACATTGTAATATCCGCAGTTGCATTGGTTAGAATATCGGGAGTGTTGGTAACTATAATGCCTTTTTCCTTTGCTGCTTTAAGATCAATATTATTAAAGCCAACAGCATAATTGGCAATTATTTTACACCTTTGCATCCAGGCGATTATATCTTCAGAAAACTTTTCTGTTAAAAGAGAAATGACTGCATCAACGTTCCGTACCTTCTTCATCAATATATCTGAAGGAATTGAATTATCCCTGGTATAGACAGAAACATCAAAACCTTCTTTAAGAAGAAGTTCTTTGGCTGCAACAGGAATTTTACCTGTAATAAAAACTTTCATCCATTAACCGAATAACTGTTTAACAATAAAGAGGGCTCCGAGTGTACCGGCAAGGTCTGCAAGTAAACCTGCTGCAAGTGCATGTCTTGTTCTTGAAATATTAACAGAGCCGAAGTAAACTGCAATCACATAAAATGTAGTCTCTGAGCTTCCGAAAAATGTTGAGACTAAAATACCGATCATTGAATCTGTGCCGTGGACAGACATAATTTCCGCCATAACACCAAGCGATCCGCTGCCTGAAAGTGGGCGCATCAAAGCCATTGGCAATGCTTCTGCTGGCATACCGATTAAATCTGTGATTGGCTGTAAAATCATAATCAGAAAATCCATTGCACCGCCTGCACGAAAAATTCCGATAGCAACAAGCATTGCAACAAGGTAAGGAATAATTCTGACAGCAACATTAAATCCTTCCTTTGCCCCTTCTATAAACTTCTCATATACCTTTACCTTTTTAATTAGTCCGTATGTTACAAATGAGAAAATAAGAAAAGGTATTGCAAGGATTGAAACAATCTGGATAATCTCTTTAAATAGATCAGGATTTATAAAATTCAGTGCTGTACCAATTAATGCACCAATCCCGGTAGCGATTAGTATTGAAACCAGCGCAATAATAAACGTAAAGATTGCAACCGGTTTAAGGTTGGATTTCATCCATGGACCAAACTCGCCTTTCTTTATAGGAAACTTCTCCATAAACTTTGCAGAAGTAACACCGACGATTGTGGCGCATGTTGCTCCGAATACCGAAGTACCGATTATTATTGCAGGGTCACTACTTCCCATTGATGCGCGTATTGCAATTGCAGAGGCAGGTATGAATGTTAATCCCGCCGTGTTAATTGCAAGGAAAGTACACATTGCGTTCGTAGCTGTTCCCTTTTCAGTGTTTAGTTTATCAAGTTCTTCCATTGCTTTTAAGCCAAATGGAGTTGCAGCGTTGGATAGGCCGAGCATATTAGCAGATACGTTCATAATTATTGATCCCACCGCCGGATGATCTGAAGGCACATCGGGAAAGAGAAATTTTGTTACCGGCTTTAAAGCTGCAGCAATAATTTTTATTAGTCCGGCTTCCTCTGCAATTTTCATAAGTCCCAGCCACATTGCCATTATACCAATTAATCCAAGCGCTATGTTAACTGCTGTTCCGGCATAATCAAGAGCATTATTGGTAACATCCTTCATATGTGCAAAGGATATTTCTTCAAGGACAATATTTCCTTCTGCAGATACTGAATCAATTGATTTGGCTAATACAAAATTGCCGGAAAGGTCATCATCTTTGCCTGTAACCTTTGCCATCTTCTTCCAAATGGCAGGAGTCTTATCTCCTATCTTCATATAGACAGAAATTTTATCTTTAGCTTTGTCGTATGATAATTTTGCAGGTTCTTCTACATCTTCCGTAACATCAGTCTTATAATATTTATTAAACACTTCGGCTTTAATTTTTAATTTCACATCGTAGCTTTTTGCTGCTTCTTTAATAAACTCTTCATTGAAATTTACATAGACAGGAATAGGTGTGTTGTTCTGATATTTGTTGTTTCCCTTATCGATAAAATCTGTTGTAAGGGCAACGCCGATACCTAAAACCAGGAGGCCAAGCCATACGTAATTCAGCATACTCTAAACTCCTAAACTGGTAAATAAAAGTTAAGGTAAATTTGTTGCTCAATTTATAATAGTTTTGTCAAAAATGCATCACTGTTAAGAATAAATATTTGATGGAAATGATACAATTATGAAATGAGAATTGGCCTACAAAACGGGATCAGCCTCCGGCATAGAAACTGGAAATTTTGATTTTAGATTTGCGATTAAGAAGAAAACAAATGATTGGACAATTATATAATCAGGAGACGCAGCATCGCTGCGTCTCTATAAAAGTTCTTTTAGAAATCCGCACCAATCGAGAAATAATATTTCGGCTTGGAGAATTTATCAAGATCGTACGTCCAGGCAGTATCAAACCTTAAGAGGAAATAAAGGAAATACATTCTTGCACCAAAGCCGGTACCAATTAGCATATCCTTGGTAACTGTATTACCATCTACCTTACCGATTAACTGAAGTTTCTTAGTGTTATCCCAGGCTGAACCGGCATCAATAAATGCAACACCAAGAATATTCTGGAATAAAATAGGTAACGGACCGGTTACAAGATATCTTATCAACGGCATACGAAGTTCAACGTTTACCAAAGCATACTTTGTTCCGATTTTCTCTGCATAATTGTAACCTCTTAAAGGAAGTGCAGGTGTAAGGAATGCAAAGTCAGAGGCGCTTTCAAGAGGAATCTCTCCAGTTGCAAAGGTACGGTTAATCCAGTTATCTGTTCCACCTAAGAAAAATCGCTGTGGATTTTCTCCACCTGAATATCCACCGGAGAAACGATAAACAAAAGAGTTATCGTACCAAAAGCGGTTGTAATTCCTGTAATCAAAAAGGAATGAATAAAAACTATTTTTCTGGCTGCCGGAAATAGGATTGCCGAATATAGTAAGATTATACCTCGTACCATCAATTGGAGAAGTATAACCCCATAAAACATTATCGTGCACAAAACTTACCGAAGGAATAAGGTAACCAACCTTATCAATTGCTTCATCGGTGTTATCAAGATTTTCCGAAGAAACATTAAGCCAGCTTAAACCTGCATCGAACCTGTAAAATTTATTTAACGGGTAACTTGCGTTTAATACCAATCCGTAATTTCTAAACCTGAAAAGATTATATTCTCCATCTCTTACAAGGTAGACAAATCTGGCTGTATGGAATCCTTCAACTCCGTAATCAATTCTGTCGGGTAAGTAATAATATGCAAGACCATAATCACTGTTCTTAAGATCAATCTGTAAACTTGTAATTCCAATTATCCTGTGGTTTCCAAGCATATCGCTGAATGAAAGAACGGTTGTACCCAACAAGCCATAATAAGTACTGTAGCCTGCATTAGCGTAAACTATATCAGGAGAAAAATTAATTTTGTACCTGTTAACAAGGAAATTTCCGTTTGAGTCCAGGTTATTTGTCATATTGAAATTAGAATTATCTCCCAATGCTGAAGAATCTTTTGGAAAAAGTTTTTTATCGGCAAATACATACCTGCTGTAACCGGATCTTGTTGTATCTGTTTCCTGTTTCTCTTCAACTTTACCAAGGAAGATGGAAGGATTATTCGGAGTTTCATCTTTCAATGTATCCTGTTTTGTCAGCTCATTATTTTTATTTGTGCTATCGGCAGCCTGCCCATTTTCCGGAGTAAATAATTTTGTATAATAAATTGTCTGGTCAAGTTTTGTCTTATCGGTTTTTGGTTCAAACGGATTATTCAACAGGAAGATGTTGAAAGCAGATTCATACATTGATGAAAAGACAAGTTTCTTGGCATCATCAGTCATTGAAAGCTGGTACAATCCGTTAAGTGAATTCGTAATCGGAACCGATTGAAGATCATAAACATTCTGAACAGTATCTTTTGCAGTAAGATACAATCTTTGTTTGTAAATGTTGTTAATACCGTTTAATGTGGAAATATAAAGCATCTCCTGTCCGTCAGGTGAAACAACGGGTGAGAATTCTTCTATATCCGGTGTGTTAGTAATTTTTTTAAATTCTCCCGTTTCAATATTTACACTAAAGATATCTGATTGCTGGTAGTTATACTCTGATATACGGAATGTATCCGAAAGGGCGAATGAAGTATTTTCCTTACCTCTGTCTGAAACAAAATAAATCGTTTTGTTATCCATTGCCCAGGCAGGATCATTATCGGAAAAAATATCGTCAGTAATATTCCTTGTTTCTTTCGTTTCGAAGTTATAAGTATAGATATCAGATTTAGCACCGTCATGCCCAACAAAACAGAGATATTTACCGTTACGCGACCATTTAACAGATGATATTCCATCAAGATGAACAGGAAGAATTTCTTTATCCTCTTCTTCAACATCAATTACATAGATAACATCCCAGCCGCTGCTTTTTGCCGAGAGCACAATTTTCTTTCCGTCAGGCGACCAATCCAATCCGGGAGTAAGAATGTTCAACTGTTCAAAATCATTGGAGCGGTTTCCTTCCACTAACTTCTTTACAATTTTACCATCAATTGCATTCATTATATAAACATCAAAATAAAAATTGCGGTTGGACAAAAATGCAATTTTATCTCCCTGCGGCGAGATTGCGGGACTTGTATTATATGAACCGCCTTCTTTTTTATGGCTTGTCAATCTTTTAGACCAGACATCCGGATCATCCATCTTTGCAATATCCGGCCAGAATGTTTTCTTAACATCTTTTTTCCACCGCTCGTTTAACTCCTCATAATTCAATCCGATTGAGGCTTTAAGAGCTTCCTCAAGATCGCCTGTTCCTTTTGTTTTATTAATTATCTCACCAATTTTTTCATTACCGTATTTCTGTGAAATATAATAAAAAACAGATTGACCGCCCCTGTATGCAAAATAACCGTTCAAATAATTTAAATCCGGCAAATATTCATTTATAATTGCATCACGTATAAACATATCGGTATTAGGGTCCCAGCCAAGTGACTCATATTCAGCAAGACCCTCATTAAACCAAAGCGGTAGCTGAACAGAAATTCCTTTTGAAATAACATTCTGCAGTGAACCGCCGTAAAACATATCATTTACAACACTATGAACAAGCTCATGGTGAATAACATGACGAAAAGCTTTATATGAACCATTAAACGGAACTACAACTCTATTCTTGAAAAGCTCTGTAAATCCACCAATTCCTTCTTCAAGATATTCATCTGTAACGTTTGTCTCCTGGAAGTCATTCATTGATTTATAAAGTATTAAAGTAATACGGTTATTTATTGAATAGTTGAAAGTTTTCTGAATAGAAGCCAAGGCATCTTCAGTTGCTTTGGCAGCAAACTCTGCTATACTCTCACCGCCGTTGGAGAAATAAATATCGAAGTGTTTGGTTTGAATATAATACCAGGTAAAATCCTTATACTGGACTTTATTTTTACCAAACTGTCCGAATGCCTGCTGGACAAGAACAGCTAATATTATAATAATTAATTTCTTTACCATAATTTCACCTAACAAAGGTTTTATTAATCTTCAACAATAATAAAATCAATTTCCCGTTTCTCTTTATCAACACGAATTATACGGACGTTAATTTTATCGCCCAATCTATATCTTTTTTTATTTCTTCTGCCAATTAACGAATAATTTTTCTCATCGTAAACATAATAATCATCCTCTAAATCTCTCAACCGTATCAATCCTTCTGCCAGACTCTGCGTCAATTCAATGAACATTCCAAAATGAGTTACTCCTGAAACAACGCCATGGAATTCATCACCAATATGATTTGCCAAAAATTCTATCTGCTTAAGTTTAACGGAAGTCCGTTCAGCATCAAGCGCTGTTCTTTCCGTAGCTGAAATATGCTCGCAGATTTCTTCAAGCTCAACCTTTTTATAGAATGATTGAGTTCCTTTTTCAAGATAGGAATCAAGCATCCTGTGCACTAACAGATCAGAATACCTTCTTATAGGCGATGTAAAATGAGTATAGTAATTAAATCCTAATCCATAGTGTCCAATATTATCCGTCGAATAAATTGCCTTTGACATTGTTCTAATTGCAACTTCATTTATAACATCTTCTTCTTCTGTACCTTCCGCACTTAATAACAATTTTTGAAACTGTTTAGTTTTATTTGCAGACGAAGGATCAAAAGAAAAACCAAGCGAATTAACGAACCGTGCAAACTCAGTTACTTTTTCCTGGTCGGGCAAATCGTGTATTCTGTACAAGAACAAATTATTCTTAGCTTTTTTGCCGCCTCCTATATGTTTTGCAACTACCTGGTTTGCTAAAAGCATATATTCTTCAATTAGGTTATTACTTTCCTTAGTAATTTTTTTAACTATATTAACCGGGGCGCCTTTTTCATCAAGAACGAATTTAACTTCCGGAGTTATGAAGTTTATACTTCCTTTTGACATTCTTTTGTTCCGGAGAATTTTAGCCAAATTGTTCAATAGTAGTAATTCGGCTGCAAAATCACCTTTTCCGTTATCAATTACTTCCTGCGCTTCATCGTAAGTGAATCTTCTTTTACTATTAATAACAGACTTTTTTATCGTATAATCAACTACCTTACCTGATGGTTCTATTTCCGCAACTACAGAAAATGTCAGCCTGTCTTCGTTAGGAACCAGTGAACAAATTCCATTTGAAAGTTTTTCCGGCAGCATAGGAATTACTTTACCTACAAAATAAACACTGTTCCCTCTCCTCTCCGCTTCAGCATCAAGATGAGTATCACTTAAAACATAATGACTCACATCTGCAATGTGAATGCCCACGGAAAAATTTCCACTCTCAAGTTTTTCTATTGAAACGGCATCATCAAAATCTTTTGCATCTTCAGGATCAATTGTAAAGACAACCTTCTCCCTTAAATCCAACCTTCTCTCAATTTCGCCTGCCGGAATATCATTTGTAAACTTGTTTGCTTCCTTAAGAACCGCTTTGGTAAAATTATACGGAAGATTAAACTCGCGCGCTAATGCTGATATTTCAGCATCGTGTGAACCTGATTTGCCAAGGATTTCCTTAATTCTTCCTTCGGGATGCTGTTGCTGCTGTTTCCATTCTATCTTGTAAACAACAACTTTATCTCCGGATTTTGCACCGTTCAAATCTTTCTCAGCAATATAAATATCCCTGTGTAAGGAATTTTCATCCGGCTTTACGTAATAGAATGATTTTGATTTCTGAAGATCACCTGTTATTTCCTCCCTGCCCCTTTGGGTAATTTTAATAATCTCACCTTCAAGATTTTTACCTTTTTGTTTTGCAAATAACTTTACTTCCACAGTATCGCCGCTGAAAGCGGTACTAAGATTTTTAGCTGCAATAAAAATATCCTTAAGATTATTTCCGAGCGATACAAAACCATATCCGTTTTCGGTAATAAAAAGTTTGCCGATTAATTTACCTGCCGAATGCTGGTTAAACCGGTATCTTTTTCCCGAACGGTTCAAGATCCCCTCTTCGGTTAATTTATGAAGAGCAGTTTTTAATTGTGAATAATCTTCTTCGGAAACGACACTCATTTTCCTCGCAATCTCGTGCGTTTTGATCGAGAGTGAAGGATTATTCTTAAAGAGGTTTACTAATTCTTTTTTCATCAGAATACAAATTTATATTTGAGACCAACTTCGTTAATTTTTTCTGTGTTGCTAAGGTTTTCAAGAATCGGATCTTTCCTTTCAAACTTGATAAGGAAAAATTCACTGAACGGATATTCCAGCTTAAGGTTTGCTTTAGTTATGTCCTGGAACTCTTCAGTCTTTGTACCGAAAGAATATTTTAGTTTTTGAATTTTTCCGCTTACTGAAAGTCTTGTTGAACTCCCCCGTTCTTCAAGATTAATATTTCGTACAACATCACCAAGGTATTGGTTAGCGAAAGTAGACAGCACACCGCTTAGAGCCGAATTTGTAATATCAGTCGGATTGAAGAAACGGCTTACGGTAGCCTTATCGCCGGCATCCATATTAAATTTATCTAACAGAATAAATGTGATTGCGTCAAGATTGGTTCTGTCCGGCGAAGGAATTCCTTTTGAAATATTACTCTCACCTTCATAAACCGAAAATGCATCGCTCCCTTTTGCCGAAAGATTCTCTGCAAGTTTATCAATTGAACCTTCAAGTTTAATTTTAACCGCTACATCCGTAGAACCGGTTGAGTCTTCAATTGTACTTTGATAAGTAGCAACAACATCAAGCCTTGGATTTGTAACATCGCTTTCAAAATAAATTTTACCTTCGGCGCCAAAAGTCTTAAAAAATGTAAGTTGTGATCCTTCAAGCAGATTAAAAGCGCCCTGTGCAACGCCACCGTTTTCAAACAGTAGTTCACCATTAAGAATTGCATCCAACCTTTGGTTGGCTTCCTGGTTTAACACTACGCTTAACTTTGCTTCATCGTCAATTTTAATTCCCACTTTAAAATCAAAACTTGTTTTCTTTGGACGCGCAGAAGCAGCTGTTCTTAAAGGACTGTATTTTCTTGATAGCGCAACAACTTCTTTAAACTCTTCCTGCTTCCTGTCAATTTTTGATGAATCTATAACATACTTGTAAATATAATCTGTGCTTGTTGTACTGTAACCTGTTTTTGTCTGAGGTATAGTTACATTAACATGTCTTAACAAAACATTTCCAGTAAAACTGCTGTTACCAT
The DNA here is from genome assembly GCA_003599415.1 of Ignavibacteriales bacterium. Classification (GTDB taxonomy): domain Bacteria; phylum Bacteroidota; class Ignavibacteria; order Ignavibacteriales; family SURF-24; genus SURF-24. The sequence goes on from QZKB01000118.1 coordinate 39,495, forward strand.
CAACGTAAGTAAATTTCCAGTCGCCATTAGTTTTTATTGCCACATCCCCGTAGAAGAACGGCATAGCAGTTTTAGATGACTGAGATAAAACAGCAAGGTCACCGTTTAATGTTACATCTGCAGTCTTATTGTTGAAATCAATATTTCCGCTTCCTGTAAGCGTTCCGCCAAAATTTGTTTTGCCTGTATTCTGAAGACTGAATTTATCTACCAGCAGTTCACCACCTTCAAAAAGTAAATTGATATTCAATGAGTAAGGTAAATTATTTTGTTTAAGTATGAAATTGCAATTCTGAAGTAATAGTTTGCCGTTAAGGTTTATATCATCAAATGAACCGCTGATATTTATATCGGCTATAAGCTTACCGCTTAGTTCACGAGTATAAGGGCTTAAATTACTGAACCCGGCAAGTTCAAATTGTTTTGATTTCAGGTTTAGCTGAATTTCCCTGTCCTTAACAAACCTATCACCTGCATTCACAAAAGCAAGGTTTATAGGGACTAATCCTTCCATTACCAAACTTGGTTCATTTAAGTTATATGTAGAATCCAAAAATTTAAGATTGGTAGAAAGAAGTTTATCCTTATAATCCAAATTGCATCTTATAAAACCAAGACTAACTCCTTTTGCAATTATATCATCAGCTTTAAAATCAACATTAATAACAGGATCATGAAGGTAACCACTCATTTTTACATCAAGGTTAAGCTTGCCGCTAAGCGAATTATCTTTTAGTGTGGTGAATTCATTAAACAAATCCAAACCTAAGTTATTTATGCTTAGCGTAATATCTTCCGCACCGTTGCCGTAAATTTTTCCATTCAGGTTGATTGATGAACCGTTTCTTACAAGTCTGAACTGATCGACATTAAAATAATCCTTGTTGTAACTTGCAATTAATTTTCCGTCGTTCTTCAAAATTATATTCTTATATCTTGCAAAAAAGTCATCACACTGTATCAGTACAAAATCATTTGAAACATCGACGCTACCGGTTAATTTTGCACTCATCGTTGTATCAAGATCAGCAGCAAAGCTGTAATCAAAGATATTATTTTTTAGCGCCACGTCAGCTTTCAGATTTTTTACGTCCGTCCCGGCAAAGATTCTCTGGTTGGTTAAACTTATCTTCCCGTAAATATTATCAGCGTTAACGTACCTGTTATCCCGCCCAATATTTAACCCAACCGAAAGTTCAGATACATAAATAACGTTATCTTTTGTAAGCAGTTTCAACCGGTTCAATTCAAGTTTTGAAGTCAATTGAAAATCATCCGGCTTGTTGCTTATGTTACCGGTAATCTTGCCAACCACATCAAATGATCTTAAACCTTCAATAGTCTTCTGTTTATTCAAGTCTTTAAGTTCAAGCTTATAATCTATATTGAAACTTCTGGAAACAAATTCAGGAATTTTATCGTATTGTTTAACACCGGATTCAAAATCAGCTATACCGGTTGTGTCTTTAAATAACGCATATGGATTGATACTATTAATTTTCCGTGTAATCAGATTTTTAAAAATATCTGCCTGGTAACCTGCAATACTAACAACATCCATAATTTTGTAATCACCGGCTAACTCAAGGTATCCAATGTCGGAGTCGAGATTAAAAATTCTTTTATTATCACCCTGTTTAATAAAATTAACATACAAAATATTCGGGTTGATCTGCAGGTTTGTATAGTAAGAAGAATCAATCTTAACCTTCAGATTTGCCTCAAGGTCATCCGGATTAAAACCTCTTCCCTTAAGATCCAGGTCAAGGTTAAGATTTGATCTCATCGAAATATCAGAAAGAATTTTATCCATCTTTAAATTTCTAATGCTTGCCAATGCATTATATTCAGGATTCTTCTCGTTGGTAAAATCAGCATCACCATTTACTAAAACACTTGCTCCCGATGCAAAGGCGCTAAGGTTATAATCAACGGAAGCATTTACAATCTTTGCCGAAAGGTCAAGTGAATCAATCCGATAACCATTATATGTTGAGGGATACAAACTGAATTTAATATTGGAAGAAAGAGTTTTAAGGTCAGTTCCTTCACCTTTAGCAAAAGCTGTCAGGTTAAGATTTGTATGATTCTTAATTACCTGGACAAGGTTTAAGTTCTGTGTCGAAAATTTTATATCGTATTTTATTTTGTCCGTAGTTAAATCCATTTTAGCATCTGCGGCAATCTGGCCCTGCGGAAAATCTGCCTTAAGAGTACTTGTAAAATTATTCGGCTTTCCCTCAAACTCAGCAGAGATATTTTTAATGAAAAGGTTGTTATAACCGGGAGCTTTAACATCCGGCAGTAAACTTAAAATATCAGGCTGATTGATATAAGAATTATTCAACTGTGCTTTTATATATAAATTTGCCGGATCCTGCAGAGACTTTAATACTGCCTTCCCTTCAATGTGAGTTTTAAGGTAATCAACACTTATTCTATCAATCTTAAGATTGCCATAAATTCCGGATGCTACAACATTTGTAGTAATTGTTCCTTTCAGAATATTTGTTGCAGGTACAAAGCTTGAAAGTTCTGAGAAATTAAATATTCTTGTCGTAAGGTTAAAATCAACAGGACAAGTTTTCATCTTCTCGTAGGAAAAATTTTTAAATAAATAAAACTTGTGAACAGTGGCATCTAAGTCGAAATCCGTTCCGTTAGTAAGAACTCTCAAATTTTTAACAGATGCATCTTCTTCAGTCAGTTCAAATTCGCCCGAAAAATTTTTAAGAGTGAATCCGCTTAAATTAGTCCGGCCGCTTATCCCGTCAATGTTAATATTAAAATATTTCCTTTTCATATTAACATAAGCATTGAATTGAAAAAATAAATCATCTACTCTGAAATCATCCAAGTTGATTGAAGGATAAGATTTAGAACTGAACTTATTTTCCTGCTTTGCGCTTTTAAAATCTATATTCCTTAGCTGAACATCCGAGATTCTTATTGTGAATGGAAACTCTGATGTGGTTGTATCTTCTTCTGTGGGTTTGGCTAATTTGGCAATGTTGTAAATTCCAAGCGAATCTTTAATAAGGTCAATCTTAGCATCTTCAATAAGGAAGCTTCTAACGTGCAGTTCTCTTAATAACAATTTTAAAGGTGCAGTCTGCAGTTCAATTCTGCGTGCTGCAAGAACAGTGTCCTGTTCAAATGTAAGCAGGGTGTTTCTTAATGTTATAGATGTAAGGATGGTTCCGTCAATTCTGTCAATGCTTAGTTTACCATTGATTAATTCATTTACCAAAGCAACAACTTGTTTTCTAAGAAACTCGCGGAAGGTTCGAGTCTGGGATATACCGATAAAAATCATAACCAGGATAAAGATTACGATAAAGGACCAGAGAAAGAAATTAATAATCTTTCTAAAGAGTGAACGTTTCGGTTTTTGAGTAGCTTCTGCCATTATTCTTTAAATCTTTCAAGAATTAATTTTATAATTTTAGAAGTTGACTGATCATTTACAAAACTTATTGTTTTAACCTCACCGCCGTTTGCTTCGACTATATCCCTGCCAACAATATTTTCAACTGACCAATCCGCACCTTTCACAAGTATATCCGGAATAAGCTTTTCGATTAATTCTTTTGGAGTCGATTCATCAAAGAAAGTAACATAATCTACAGGTTTTAAGCTTGCTACCAACATAGCTCTCTCAGCTTGCGGAATTACAGGTCGCTTATCCCCTTTTATTTTTTTAATGGAAGAGTCGCTGTTTAATCCGACTATCAGAATATCACCCAAGGCTTTTGATTTTGTTAGGTAATCAACATGACCTGCATGAAGAATATCAAAACAGCCGTTAGTAAAAACAACTTTCCGTTTTTCTGTTCTTAATTTATTTCGGATTGCCAGTAGTTGACTGATCTCTAAAATATTATTCATAACGCTTCCGGCACTGATTTATTAGACAAACGCAACAGGTTAATTATTTTAAATCTTCATTTACTTCATCAAAGAGTTTATCCGAAAAAATGGGCACAATACCAACTTCTTCACATACCAGGCCGCCGGCATAATTTGCAATGTAAGCCGCTTCTGCAATATCCGCTTTTGCAGCAAGCGCCATTGTTAAGGTTGAAATTACAGTATCACCTGCACCGGATACATCAGCAACTTTTCTTGCTTTTGTAGGAATGTGAATTAATTCTTTTCCTTTCCTGAAAACTGCCATTCCTTTTTCGCCCATAGTTAAAAGAACGTACTTGCAATTTAACAATTCAAGCAATTTATTTCCCGCTTCTTTAAGCTCATCTTCATTCTTTATCCTGATTCCGAGTGCATCCTCTGTTTCCTTTTTGTTCGGCTTAAAAACAGTAACATTTTTGTAATTGAAAAAGTTATTGAATTTAGGATCCACTGTAATTATAACATCATGTTTTAAGGACAAGTTTATCACTTCTTCTATAATCCTTTTAGTAAGTACACCCTTATTATAATCTTCAAGTATAATCCCGTCAAGTGAATTAATATTTCTGTTAAGATAATCAAGAATTTTATCCTCAATCTCAGTTGAAATATCGTTCTTCTTTTCCTGGTCAATTCTTACGATATGTTGTTTTACGGCAATTACTCTTGTCTTGGTTGTGGTCGGGCGCTGATCGTCTGTTATAATTCCCTCAGAAGAGATGTGAGCTTCCGATAACAGAGAATCAAAAATAGAAGCATTATTATCATAGCCGATTACACCAACCGGTTTAGGAATACCGCCGAGTGAAATAATATTGTAAGCAACATTGGCAGCGCCGCCAAAGCGGTAAAACTCTTCATCAACTTCTACGATAGGAACAGGCGCTTCAGGAGAGATTCTTTTTACATCACCCCAGAAATAGCAATCAAGCATCATATCGCCGATTACCGCAATGTGAAGCCCTTTAAATTTTTCTTTTAGCTCCGCAATCCTTTGCTTAGAAAGGTTTATCATATATCCCTCAGTGAAGTTGTAATTAAATCAAATTATTTTTTTTAACCTCTGAAAAATTTCAAGTGTCATTCCCGTGCAAACGAGAATCTTTAAATATTTTTGTAGATTCCCACTTTCGTGGGAATGACAGATGATTTACTAATTTTTTTTCAGAGGTTTCGTTTTAAAACTTGCCAGCTGATTAGTAATCTTAACTTTCAGAAGTCCGGTTTCCGAACCAAGCCACATATTTTCGCCGTCAAAATACATACATAAAATTTTATCTGAGCGCAGTTCAAGTTCATCTTTGCTAATCATTTTAACAGAAAGATTATTTTTATTTATGAGTGCAATACCTTCTCCAAGTTGTTCTTTGCTTTTTTTATCAAACTGATAGAGGCTTGCCCAAATCAGGTTTCCCGTTTTCTCAAGGCAAAATATTCCATTTGCCGCAAGTCCGTAAGTCCTGTCTAACCTGTCCCATAATGCTCTTCTGTTAAATCTGTAAAGTCCACCGATATTAAAATTTGGTTTTTGCTCGGTAATAAATTCATCTAAGCCGAACCAGATATTATTCTTTTCAAATATTACATCTGCAATAGAAACCACATCACCATCACCGTTAAAATAATCATTCCTGCTGCTGTAAAATTCCAGACCGGATTTATCTTCAATGTCTTTAGCTTTGTTAAATTTATGAATACCAGCTTCGGTTCCGAACCATACAAGACTGTCGCCGTCAAGTTTTATGCTTTTAATATTATTTGTTTTAACATCACCATTTATCGTAAGGTCATGATCGGTAAATCTGTTTTTAGTTATATCAAATTTTGTAAGGTATTTAAACCTACCAATCCAGACTACATCAGCATATTTATCGTAGCAGATAGAACGAATCCAGTTGCCAAGTTCACCGCCAAGTCCGAACTTCCTTTTTCTCCAGACATCATTCTTTCTGTCGTAAGTGAATAAACCGTCACTGCTTCCAGCCCAGACAAAATCTTTGTTAAAGGTTATGCAGTAAAAAAAATCCTGCTGCAGGTTTCCCTTGCTTGTAGAAAAATTTGTCCATTTATTTTCGCTGATTGAGTAACGGTAAATGCCTCTTCCGTAGGTAGAGACCCATAAATCTTTTTCGTCACCGGTAATCCCGGAAATCATTGCACCGTCAAGGTATGATTCAACTACAGGTTTATCCTGCGGAAATAATTTAACCGACAGTATTAATAACAACAAGAGAAATATTCTACGCATATCCAATAAATGAACTTTATAATTTACAAATCAGAAAAGCTTAATAACTTTCTTTGGAATTAGGAAATTGTTTTTTCTTTACGTCTTCAACATAATTATTAACAGCGCTTATAATGCCCGAAGCCAATTCAGCATAGTGCCGGACAAACCGTGGTCGGAATTCAACATTTAATCCCAGCATATCAGGTGTAACTAAAATTTGTCCGTCGCAATTGGGGCCTGCTCCAATTCCAATAGTAGGAACAGAAATACTTTCAGTAATTTTTTTTGCGAGCGAAGCAGGAATTTTTTCAAGTACAATTGAAAATGCTCCTGCCTGTTCAAGAATTTTTGCATCCTTTAAAAGTATTCTTGCTTCTTCAGCCGAGGTGCCTCTTGCTTTGTAGCTGCCAAACTTATGAATGCTTTGCGGAGTTAAACCAATATGACCCATAACGGGAATGCCTGCTTCGGTAATTTTTTTAACAGTTTCGGCAACTCTTTCACCGCCTTCAAGTTTAACACCGCCTGCAGATGTTTCTTTCATTATTCTGCCTGCATTTCTGAATCCCTCATCCGGGTTTGTCTGGTAAGACATAAACGGCATATCAACAATTACCATTGCCCTGTCAACTCCTTTAGTAACAGCTTTGGTATGGTAAATCATTTCATCTAAAGTAACGGAAAGCGTTGTTTCATTTCCCTGGAAAACATTTCCAAGCGAATCGCCGACGAGAATAACATCAACGCCGGCTTTATCCAATAGCCGGGCGGTAAGAAAATCATAGGCAGTTAAAGCTGCAATTTTCGTCCTGCTTTTTTTTGATAACAATAAAGTATTTGTAGTAATCTTCCTGAAATCTGTCTGCGTACTCATAACTTAACCTCACATTCTTTTTCAACAAAATTAATCTGCCATTCCTGTTCAAAACCTTTTTTTAATGATAAGCATAACTTATCATAATCTGTTTTTTGTTTCAGAATCTGTTCAATGTCAATTGTCTTTTCTGAAAGATAACGGTTAATCTCATCAATTTCTTTGTCGGGCAGATTTAAATACTCCGAAATTTTCAAATGATAGTTCCCGGTTAAAATTGAACCATGCTGCAAAACAACGTTATTCATCTTCCTCTGTGCACTGCCAATAAGTTTTTTCCCTTTATATTTCACTTCACTCTTTGCTGTTGATGCAAAACAGGCAATGCCTTTTGACTCTTTAAGCAATTGTAAAAAATCAGGCTGCACATTTTCAAGATCTGTTTCAATCAAACGCTCATCATATAAGGAAAGACCTTTAGCAAGCGCCAGGCTTATCTTTCTGTAAATTTCTACCGGAGACAGGTCACCATTTAAAGGATGAATTACCGAATAAGTAATTTCTTCGGCATGAAGTATTGCTCTTCCTCCGGTCGGGCGTTTAACAACATCAATATTATCTGAGGCGGCTTTTAAAAGATTTATATCTTCAAACTTTTGGTTGTACCCAAGTGAAATGCAATAAGGTTTCCATTTATAAAGTCGAAAGTAAGCAGTACCGGCAGGAAGATTTTCTGCAAGGTGAACATCGAAATCCATATTATATTTTCCGGTATTAGCACCGGAATAGATATATTGCCATATCACTTTCCTATAATTCCTCTTTGACTGGTATTTAGGAAATCAATAATATCCTGCGTAAAGGATTCTCCTTTGAACTCTTCTATTATTTTTTCTTTTGCCTGGGAGACGTTAAGA
>QZKB01000143.1 GCA_003599415.1 Ignavibacteriales bacterium
GCCCGGTATTGGATTTACTCCTCCTATGCTTGCATCTCCTACTAGTGTATTTGCATCATTCAATATTTTCCATGCTTTGCCTTGGCTTGTTAAACCCCATTGATCAACATAGTATGCTTCCCATGGCGCTTCAGGAATATCAATTGGAGTACCTAAAACTGCACTAGCTCCTGTTATATTAACCTGAGTCCAGCCGCCTGTATTTACTCCGAAACAAACTCCATTGAACTTCTGGGTTGTTGCTGTATCAATATCAGTACCGCCATACCAGTACTTATTATTTTCTTCAACTAAAAACCATTTTATTTCATTTGTAAAATCATCTATCTTGCGAACTGAAAATGCAAAATCATACGTCCCTGCTATCAGTTCTGCATTTCGCGGAGCCTGATTTATAACTGCTATCGGTTTACCATTATTACTCCAGGTACTTGCCCAGCTGCCGTTATTCACTGTCCAGACTGTTCCGCTTCCGCCATTTCCATTTGACATTGTTCCTGTTCCTGTCCTTGGATGGAATCCATAACCTGAACCTGTTGTTCGTATCCATACAGCAGAATCTGTCAAAGCATTTTTAAGTGTATCATCTGCATGATATGTAATTGCATATCTAAGTGGAGTATAAGTATCTCCCCCACCTGTTGCTCCGACAAATTCTATTTTACCGGTAACAACAACTGCCTGATCTGTGGTTGCTTCAAGAATTCCAAATTCACCACGAATTGTAGCCCAACCCGGTATAGGATTTACACCACCAATGCTGGCATTACCAGCAGGAGTGGATGCATCATTCAATATTTTCCAGGCTTTTCCCTGGCTTGTTAATCCCCACTGATTAACAAGAGTCTGAGCCTGAATTGTTACTACATCCAAGATAAAAAATGTAGTAACAATTATCAGTAAAGTATTAAATAACTTTTTCATAATACTCCTTTATTTATTAATAGAAAAAAGAAACAATTACGAATTTGATCCCTCTCTTTTTTTGCCACATCATCTAAAAAAATAATATGTTGCAAAAATTTTATCATCCCGGTTCCGGAGTCTGATATTCTTAATCTCTGGTCCGGGATGAAGGAGGAGGAGTAAAATTTATTTCATAAGTATAAATTTCTTTGTTATTGTAACTGTACCTGATTGTAACTGATACATATAAATACCGCTTGACAATCCGGCTGCATCATATCCAACTAAATAATTTCCGGCTTGTTGATAACCTTCAAATATGGTTGCTACTTCTTGTCCAATAGAATTATAAACCTTCAGAGATACCAGATTACCTTCTGGAATAGAGTACTTTATTTTTGTTGTCGGGTTAAATGGATTTGGATAATTTTGTTCCAGGTTAAATTTGGAAGGAAGAGCGCCCGGAATTTGTGCTACACCAGAAGGTGTTCCATTAACTAGCCAACTATTAATAACACCCCATTCAAAATCTCTCTGTGTCTTCCATGATTGCAGCTTATCTGGCCACCAATTCAAGTCGCCCAAAGGTAAACCACCCATAGCTGCTGTCTGATAAGCCGTGTTACTATAAGCCATATTCTCCGGCAAAGGCCAGATCTGTTTGAATGCAGCATAAGGTTCATAAGACCAATCGATATCAGCAGCAGTACTCCATTTATATTCTACAAATATTAAAAACGTATCCACGTTAGTGGCTTCCACAATAAATTGTGGATCCTGGTCATATATTGTAGACCAATCAACGTTCATAGTCTTGAAAACTTTATTGCCCTGACCATCCACAGAATCGATAAATGCAATCTCGTTTTCACCCAGCATTGGAGATGGGTTATAGATTTCTTTAGAATTTCTTGTTCTAATTTGTTCCTTGCACCAAACACATCCCTTATACCAGTCTTTCATATAATCTGTAAATGCATAAACGTTATTGCCAATAAATATTTTTCTATCGAAATCCGTAAAAGGAACTTCAAAGCCAAAAGAATCTACTGCGGTTATACCGTTAATCAAACCACCACCCGGCGGATCGCATCGTCCATTTTCAAAATCGCTGTAACTCTGACTAGTTTCACATACATCAAGGGCTCTGTAACCAAGCAAACTTGGATTTACAAATATGGAATTTGTAATAGCTGAATTTCTTATCCAACCGGCAGACTGAAAAGGCCATTCCAAAGAATTCAATAAGGTGCAATGATTGATATGAACATTGTCACCATACTCATTACCTTCCTGCATTACAATTCTTGCAAGATTGGTAAAGGTACAGTTTTCAAAAAGGAGGCTATCGTAATGCCAACCTGAACTTTGGTAAGGAAAAGAAATTGCACGGCCGTAATACCGGAAGTGGTTATCCGAATTATTTCTCCAGTAGCAGTTTTGGAAATTTCCTACAAAATGATCTGCCTTAACAGTAACTGCTCCGGCTGCTTCGGAACCAATTCCCACGTAATCAAAAAGACAACCGTCAAAATCACCTTTTTCAGGATCTTCTTCAGCACTTTGATTTTCAAACGTGATTGAAGTCTGAACTTTACTACCTAAAAAATCACATAAGCGGAACCAAATATTTGTTGCAATAACATCCCCATAGGTTTGAATCGCGTACTGCCTGTCAATACCTTCTTCAGTCCAAACAATCTGAGGAGGAGCAGAGTTTTGTACTGTTACGGGGTCGGCATCTCCAGCCTTGAGTGGTTTGGGAGCATAAAGTTCCAGGCTTTGACCATGGTCAATGAAGATACTTCTGCTAAGTACATAAGCTTCATATGGATTCAGTTTAAAGACAGTATTGTTAATAGTACCATTTGCTATTGCTGCTTCAATGGCATCATTAAGAGTACCGTAGGTGTTGGTTTCATAAAATCCCGCAACAGTTACAGTATCCTTTTGCGCGTATAAAGCAAAGCTCAAACAAACTATCATAGTGAGAAATAATAATATTTGTTTCATGCTTACTCCTTTTTATTATTAATTTATTTTTTATGTAATAATTTCATTTTGATTAATACCTTATTCTTACACCCAGATTTCCGGTTAAACCATAGTTTTGAATATTTCTGAATCCCTGAGTTGATCTATGTATTCCGCTTGTATTAGCATTATTCAGGTTACTTATATCAAGGAATAATTCAATATTGAACCAAGGAAGTTTTTGACGGGCTGAGAAATCTGTCCGGAAATAATCCGGAGAGTAGGAATCATTTTCCGGATAGCGTCCGCCATTTCCCGTAGCCGAATTATCCACAAAGACAAATGAAAACCTTGATGAGAATCCTTCGTAATCATACCCTATGGAAGCATTTAGAACATGATTAGGTTGATCAATCAATCGCCCTGCGGAAGAACTATCAATAAGAACAGCAATACGATCACGTCCAACAATTTTCACCTCTACATCAAACCATGGATATGTGGTTTTGGAATAAATACGTGCATAGTTAATTCCAATAACAATGTTGTTAAATGGAGACGGCAGGTACCAGAAATTATGCTGGAAATCTAATTCAAGCCCTTTAACAGTCGCGTCGTATGGATTATTGAGAGGTCTATAAACTGTTGCATCCGATTTTTTAGTAGTAGGATTAATAGTCGGAGTTACTACATAAGCACCGTTACGTACAATCTGGTAACGGGATATTGCATCAATACCAGCACCTTGAGCAGCATCCAACCGGTATTGAGCATTGTAAACAAAATTTTCTATTGTTTTATAAAAACCACCTATTGTGAAAAGTCCTATTTCGTTAGAATGGAAAGTTAAGCTAAGATCATGATTAAAAGCTTTAGCCGGTTTCAGTTCAGGATTTCCAGTATATATCTCGTTACCCTGGGTAATGCTGAACTTTGGACTAAGCTGGTGGTAATCAGGTCTGGAGAGCGTTTGTGTATATGCATACCTTACATCCATCCAATCCAGAGGAGTATATTTTATTTGACCCATAGGAAGTATATATTCATTTTCTTTGTAAGCGGTGGTATCATACATTACCTGTGCCTGTGCATTTCTCTGATCCCTGGCGTTGTAAGCAAAGTATTCGGTTTTAACTTTTTCGTAACGTACACCGCCAATTAACATAAAATCCAGGAAATTGATTTTGGACATCGCGTAGGCAGCGTAATAATCTTCATTATATTTGTAGTCATTGGTAAGCTGCTGAAAAGGTCCATCATACCAGCCTCCCACACTACCTGAACTAACTGCACTATTGGAAGCATCAAATGCCGGGTTATTAATAACATAATCTAAAATACTGTTCAAAATATTAGGATTTGAAACGTAAAAAATGCTTCCATATTTGTTATCTAAGAAGGAGCTAAAAAGTTCATTATCTGAATTAACAAACCATTCTCCTGTAAAATCTCCCTTTGCATTTGTGGTTAAACCGAACTGTTCTCTTATTGCTCTGATCATTGCGGGTTGAATATTGTTATCAGTATTAACATTGCCACCTCCGGCAAAGCTTAAATAAGGTGTTTCCTGATCAGTTGAATTTTCCTGAGTATTGAATTGACCGCCGAATTTTAAAAATCCACTTAGTACATTTTCAAAATTAAAGGGTAGTTCAAAATCAGCTTTGTATGAATACTTATCTTCCTTATAGTCATTGCTAAACAGATTACCGCTTCTTAGGACCACCTCGTTCATTCCTTTAAAGTTAGCAAGAAGATAAGTGAGATCTTCCGGTTTTTTATTATCACGAAGTACTCCGCCCTGTAACGCATCAGTCTGATTAAAATTTATCTGGGGTGAATCATCCAATGAGTTCTCTGCAGATGTATAACTGGCTGATAAATCCGCCGTTAAAAATCCAAGATCATAATCTAATTTTAAGGAATGCATTCTTTGATCAGTAATATTTTCACCCAAACGAATCTGCCATTCCATTCTGCCATTATCATAATTAATTGTCTGGCGATGGTCCGTATAATCTGAATTTATTCTCGCTAACAAATTCACAAACTTGATGGATCCATTAGGCAGATTATAATCTAAAATCAAATTACCACCATAACGATTTCTTGTTTCCAAATGCCTGTTAAATACAACGGTACTTACTTTTACCGGACGAAATCCTGTTACAGGATCTATATCTACCTCTTCACCAGCAATATTGTAAGTAGCATCCATATTGTCTGAATTTCGGTCGTAAGATTCGATATTAAAAAGCGCATACACTCCCAACTGATCATCAAAAAAACGGTTACTTCCGGAAGCGACTGCGCGATAATTTCCATAAGTCTTACTTTTTGCGGTATAGCCTGACTGCCATAAAAGATCGGTATGCCAACCGGAAGGCGCTTCTCTGAGTTCCATATTAACTGTACCACCTATTGAGTTAGCATTCATATCCGGTGTAAGAGATTTGTATACAGAAATCATTCTTATCATATAAGGTGATATCATGGTAAGATCTACGCTTCGGTCATTACTAATATTCTGTGCAGTAATTTCAGGATTTGAGGAAAGTCCGATTTGTGAACTTCCAGTTGAAGAAAGTCTGACACCCTCAATCTCTATAGAATTATACTTAGGCGACAAACCACGTATAACCACTTTGTTAGCTTCACCGGAACTTTGTGTTGTAGAAACGCCCGGCAATCTGCTAAGAGCAGAAGCCGCATTAAAATCAGGCATCTCCTGTATCTTTGCCTCGGAAATAACGTTGGCAATTTTATCCGATGTTAATTGCTGCTGGATTGCTTCTATCTGACCCTGAGCCTGGGCAGTAACTACAATTGTTTCACCTTGAATGGCTTCAGGCAGGAGTTCAAAATCTTTCTCTAATCTTTCCCCGGCTTTAATTGTAACTTCTTCCGAAATCTGGATATAACCGATGTAGGTTACGACAACAGTGTGCTTACCTGCCGGAAGATTACGGACAATATATTTTCCATCCAAATCAGCAGCAGCCCCTAAAGTAGTACCTTTAATAATAATGTTTGCCCCCGGTAATCCATCCTGTGCTGTTTTATCATAAACAACACCTCGAAGAGTTCCGGATCCCTGTGCAAAGGAAATCTGAACTAATAGTATCAATAGTAAGATGGATATTTTAGAAAGCTTGCTAAAGCAGTATCCAAGAGACATATCATACTCCTGTTTTTTTATTTAATATTTTATTTGCGAATTCAAATATTAAAAATGCATTTACGCCCAGCTTAGCTTAAACATAACTCGATTCTAAATTACAGCAGCAATTTTCTAAATCATTCTTTCTTTACAATACACTTTTGATATTTACTTGTAATGTGAAATTATATTTTTAAACTGACGCAAAACTTTTACGTCTTTCTGCCAGTTCATCGGTTATTTTTATTTCTAAATTTTTATTTATGGGATAGAAGAATAAGCATATAACACAAATACCAAACGTAATTGCAGGGAAAATGCTCATCGTCCATCTTATGCCGTTTAATGCAGAAGCACTTTGTTCAACGTTTGGAACATAATTGAACAATGTTAAAATCCATCCAGTAATTGCTCCGCCAAATCCAAGTCCGGCTTTTAATCCAAATACAATTGCAGAGAAAACAATTCCAGTCGCTCTGCGATTGTTTTTCCATTCGGAATAATCAGCCACATCAGCCATCATTGCCCATAATAAAGGAATTGTAAAACCATAGAAGAACTGACGGATTATTTCTGTAGCAAACATTAATGTTATTGACTGAGGAGCAAGGAAAACGAACATTGCACAAAATACCGTGGTTAAGGCAAGACCACCAATAAACACATTCCGTTTTCCGAATTTCATCGATAAAGGTTTAGAGAAGAAGATTCCTATAATTGTTGCAACAGTACCAAGAACATTAAACATGCTAAAGTAGCTTTCATCTTTTACATAGTACTTGAAGTAGTAAAGAACAACACTACCGCGCATAGAAAGAGTTATAAAAAGAATTACAGTTAAAATGAACATTACAACCCACGGTCTGTTTTTAAACAGATCTGAAAAATGTTCTTTTAATGTTGCTTTCTGATTTGGTGCCGGTTGAATTCTTTCTTTTGTAGTTGAAAAAGTAATAAGGAATAATAATACAGCTAATGCAGAGAAGATTCCCATTGTTACCTGGTAACCTAAAGCATTATCACCTTTACCAAAATAATAAACCATAGGAAGAGCTAAACCCTGTATGATTAATTGTGCAATCATTGCAAATACAAATCTGTATGAAGACAAGCTTGTGCGTTCACCAAGATCACCCGTCATTACACCGCTTAATGCAGAATAAGGAAGGTTGTTCGCAGAATAGACCATCATTAATACTATATAAGTGATATAGGCATAAATAAGTTTACCGGAGGCATCAAAATCAGGAGTAATAAAAGTAAGGAAGCCCATTATTCCAAAGGGCAATGCTGTCCATAAAATCCATGGCCGAAATTTACCCCACTTGGTATTGGTACGGTCAGCAACAATTCCCATAACAGGATCGAAGATTGCATCCCAGAATCTTACGATGACCAAAAGAGTACCGGCAGCGGCGGCTGTTATTCCGAAAGTATCAGTATAAAACGCAAGCTGAAACATAACCATAGTCTGGAAGATCAGGTTTGCTGCTGTATCGCCAAGTGCGTATCCGACTTTTTCTTTTACTTTTAATTTTTCACCTATAATCTGCAAAGTATTCCTCGGTATTTGAAATGGTTAATTAAATTACAGTTAAAATGAGTATAGTCTGGTCTTCATCACGTGATGAATTACCGACCATAATTTCAAAATCTCCCGGTTCAACCGAAAAGTTTTTATTTATATCTGTAAATGCAAGATGTTCGGGAGTAATATCTAATTCCAATGTTTTGGTTTCACCAGGATTTAAACTAATTCTTTGGAATCCTTTTAACTCTTTTACCGGTCTTGTTACTGAACTAAAAATATCACGAATATAAACCTGGACAACTTCTTCCCCTTTAACTTTACCTGTATTTGTAACATCAACATATAGTTTAGTACTTTCATCTTTAGATATTATTGATTTCTCCAGACTGATGTTACTTAAAGAAAAAGTTGTATAGCTTAATCCGAATCCGAATGGGTATAAAGGACTTATTTCATCCGCAAGATAACCTCTTCTTGCAGCCGGTTTATAATTGTAGTAACAAGGAACATGACCAGCGCTTCTTGGTATTGAGATTGGTAATTTACCACCGGGATTATAATCGCCAAAAATAACATCTGCAACTGCCCGGCCGCATTCCTGTCCTAAGTACCAGCATTCAAGTATTGCAGTAATATTTTTAGTCATATAGTTTATTGAAACAGGTCTGCCGTTAAATACAACACCGATAATTGGTTTGCCGACTTTATGAACTGCTTCAACCAGTTCATTCTGCATTCCGAATAATTCCAAATCAGCTCTATCACCCATATGATTTCTATTCCATGCTTCTCTTGAAGTTTGCTCATTATCTCCGACAGCAAGAATAATAATATCAGCTTTCTTTGCAACCTTAACAGCTTCTGCAATTAACTTTTTATTTTCTTCAGGATCAGCAAAAATTATTTCATCATCATTCCAGGTACCACCAACTGTTAACCTGCAGCCTTCACTATATAACACTTCAACGTTCTTTCCAACTTTCTCTTTAATACCATCCAGAACTGTCACATTATAAACTGGTGTACCGCTATAACCACCAAGAAGCAGCCTGTTAGCATTAGGACCAATGACGGCTATTTTATATTTTTTGTTTGGATTAAGCGGTAAAAGGTTATCATCATTTTTAAGTAGTGTTATAACTTCGTGAGCTGCATTTAATGCAAGTGTTCTTTCACCTTCAAGTCTCTCTTCATATTCATAAAGTTCTGCATCAACATATGGATCTTCAAACAATCCAAGTTCAAATTTATATTGAAGCATAGGTGCAATAAGTTCATCGATAAGAGATTCAGGAACTCTTCCGTCTTTTACAAGCTGAACTAAATTCGGGTAGCAATCAGGATCAGGTAATTCAATACTAACTCCGGCTTCAACAGCAAGTATTGCAGCTTCGTCTTTGTCCCTGGCAACAGCATTGCTTACAGCTTCTTCCCTAAGGTTTAACTCTGTAACTGCATAGTAATCGGAAACCACAAATCCTTTGAATCCCCATTCATCTCTTAATACATCCCTAAGCAGCCATTTGCTTGCGTGTGAAGGTACTCCGTCAATTTCATTATAGGAAGCCATAACACTAACAACGTTTGCTTTATCAATACATTCTTTGAATGGGAATAAAAATGAATCACGAAGCAATCTTTCAGATACATTAACCGGTGCACAGTTTGTACCGGATTCCGGCTGGCCATGCGCGGCAAAATGTTTTAAAGTTGCAATTAAATGCTTTTTATCTTTAAAGGTTGCATCACCCTGGAAACCTTTTACGGCAGATACACCCATTTGAGCTACAAGATATGGATCTTCACCAAATGTTTCTTCAACTCTTCCCCATCGCGGATCGCGGGCAACATCAACAACGGGAGTTAATGCCTGGTGAGCACCACGCATCCGTACATTTTCAGCGACAGATGAATAAATTTTTTCAATAAGTTCAGGATTAAATGTAGCTGCTAAACCGATTGGCTGGGGATAACTTGTAGATTCTTTTCCGGCTAAACCGTGCAAGCACTCTTCATGAAAAATAACCGGAATACCGAGGCGAGTTTCCTCGCAGAAAAATTTCTGAAGTGTATTTGTCAGCTCAGCCATTTCTCTTGCTGTTCTGCCTTTTGCTGTATCACTAATTCTACCAATCTGACCAATACCATCTTTTAAATAAACGCTAAGATTACTTAGATCAATGTTGCCTTCTTCGTCGCACAACATAACATTTTTCTGTCCCCATATACAAAGCATCTGAGCAACTTTTTCTTCAAGAGTCATACGTTTCATCAAGTCGTCAACTCTTTCTTTTACAGATAACTCCGGATTTTTATATCCAGCCAGGTCCTTTTCAATCATTATAGATCTTTCATTCATAAAAATTCCAATTTTTATATCGCTAACTGATAAGCAATTTATATTCTGTTAAGGCAATTACTTAGAAAATGCTTCCCATTCCAGAATACTTTTAATTACCGAATTCCTTTTTTCAAAAATTCATTGAAATTATTTTCTGAACATTTGAAAGTTATATAATCAGTTCATTATTAATTGAACCGATTCAGTTTTTAGGTATAAACTCATCAAATTGAGATTAGAATCCTATCTCGATTTATAAAAGAACAAACAAGTTATTTTTGATTTAGAACTCTCGTCGATTTTCTGACGATAAATTCAGTTTCTTCAACTATTCTTTCTGTTGGTAAAAGTGTTGAAGATTCAATATTCCTGATAAGAACTTCTGCTGCCTTCTGTCCTATTTCTCTTTGAGGCGCTCTAATTGTAGTAAGTGGGACTGGATAGATTTTGGCATATGAAATGTCATCGTTACCAATAATAGAAATTTCGTCCGGAACTTTTATATTCATTTCAATTAGGGCAGTCATTACAGCCAACGCCTGGTTATCATTAAAACAAACAATGGCGGTTGGATATTCTTTTCGATTTCTTGTTTTGAAATATTTTAAAGTTTTGTTATAAGCTTCATCGTAGTGAGAACCGATTGAAACAATCATTTCTTTATTGAATACAAGTGTGCTTTCGCTAAATGCATACCTGAAACCTTCAATTCTTTCCTGTGTATGGGATGACTGAGGCGGGCCTGCAAAATGTACAATCTTTGTATGCCCGCTTTCAATAAGGTATTTTACAGCTTTCTTAATTGCTTTTATATTATCAATTGCAACAACATTAGCCTGAATTCCTTTTACATCTTCAAGAAGGACGAAAGGATAATTAATCATCTTAAGCTTGAAGAGATGCTCAATTTCCGCTGTTCCTTCAACTATCGGAGCGATGATTGTTCCCTTAATATCTTTTGCAGAAAAAAGGTGAGATAATTTTTTTTCGCATTCATGATCATCATCGGAACTAGTAATTAAAACCGAATAACCTTTACTGTTTGCGTATTCTTTAACGCCTGCGGCAATTTCTGTGTAGAAGGGATAAGTAAGATCTTTTATTATTACGCCAATACTTTTATCCTGTTTGCCGTTCTTCAGATTTCTGGCTACACCCTTGGGTCTGAAATTAAGTTCTTTCATAATGTTAAGGATATGATCGCGTGTGGAAGGTTTGACAGAGTTCTTTGCATTTATCACTGCGGATATTGTCCCTTTAGAGACTCCGGCTTTTTTTGCAATATCATCGATCGTAATTTTTTTCATTTTATTTTGTGAAGGCGTTTATGCAAACTCCATGTTAAAAAATATTTTTCAGAAAAGAACTTATTTGTAAAAATCCAAAAACGGTAATTCTACTTCAGGATTTTTGGTTTTGGTTAAATATTAATTGAACCGTTTCAATATTAAATTATAATATTCAAAAAGGCAAGAAAAATATTTTTGCGCAGTCAAATTTATTTTTAAATTTTTATCAGAGATTAGTACCAACTGGCACAATTGTGGATTTCTTTTAAGAAATAAATTCAGGTTTTATAGGTGTTCATTTTACACTTTACAAAAACTACGAGCTATACTTTCACTTCAGATTTGCAAAGTTCTTTTAATACCCAATTCCAAACCGCGCAATTCTGAAAGACCACGCATCCTGCCGAATAAGGAGTACCCCGGATATATTCCTTTGCGATTCATATCAGGTATCATAAGATGCCCATGATCCGGTCTCATAGGAATTTGATAGTCTATTCTACCTTCATGTTTACGTCTTTTCTGTTCGATAAGAAGAATCCTAATTACATTATAAAGATCGATATCGCCATCAAGATGATCTTCTTCCATAAAATTCCCGGATTCATCTCTAGATACATTTCTTAGGTGGACAAAATTAATCCGGTCTGCTAATGTTTCAGCAAATTCAACAAGATTATTTTTATAACCAGCACCTAATGAACCTGTACATAAAGTAATCCCATTTGATTTTGAATCTCCGGTTTCAGTTATTTTTCTTAAATCTTCCATCGTACTAACAATTCTCGGTAAACCTAATAAGCTCCTTGGCGGATCATCCGGATGAATTGCCAAAAGAATCTCATATTCTTCTGCAACCGAAATTATTTTTTTTATAAAGCTGAATAAATTTTTCCGAAGTCCATTTTCATCAATATTATCGTATTCGGCTAAAGCTGTTCGGAATTCATCGAGCGAATAAGACTCCCAGGAGCCGGGTAAACCAAGAAGAATAGTTCTGAGTAATTCTTCTTTACTATTTTCATCTAATTTATTAAAATATTTTTCCGCAGAACTTATTTGAACTTCAGTATAAACTTTTTCAGCATTTTTCCTTTTTAAAATGAATAGATCAAATGCAGTCATTGCCTGTTGTTCAAACTTTGACGTAATTGAACCATCTTTATAAACTACATTCAGGTTTGTTCGTGACCAATCAAGTACAGGCATAAAGTTATAACAAACAACTGGTATTCCGCATTCACCAAGGTTTTGGAGAGATATCTTATAATTTTCTATATACTCTTCATATTTTCCATTTTGTTTCTTTATATCTTCGTGAACAGGTAAACTTTCAACAACCGACCAGATTAATCTCTCTTTCTCAATAATTCTTTTACGATTCATAATTTCTACTTTGGGCCAAACGGCGCCAACCGGTATTTGATGTAAAGCTGTTACTATTCCCGTTGCACCAGTTTGCTTTATTTCTTTTAATGATATCGGATCGTTAGGACCGAACCATCTCCAGGTTTGAATGAAACTTATTTTATTTGGATTGTCTTTCATAATAACTAAATGAGTTTATAAATTATACACCACTGAAAATGCTGAAGCCGCCATCCACAGGAATTACTGCACCGGTAACAAATTTTGATGCGTCTCCCGAAAGCCACAGCACGGTTCCAATTAGTTCTTCCGGCAGTCCAAATCTTTTAAATGGAGTAATATTAATAACTGTATTTCCTCTTTCGGTCAGTGTACCATTACTGTTTGTAAGTAAAGCTCTGTTTTGTTCTGTTATCATAAATCCAGGAGCAATCGCATTTACTCTAATACCATCTCCAAACTTCTGGGCTAATTCCAATGCAAGCCATTTGGTAAAATTTTCTATTGCAGCTTTGGCAGCAGAATATCCCATTACTCTTGTTATTGCTCTTTGTGCAGCCATCGAGGAAATATTTATAATTGAACCGCTTTTCTTTTCTGACATCGATTTCGCAAATATCAATGTTGATAAGACAGTACCATTCAGGTTCAGATCAACCACCTTTTTAAATTGATTAATATCAATATCAAAAATACTCTGGTCCAAACCCACAGTTGCGCCCGGCACATTTCCACCGGCAGCATTTATAAGAATATCAATCCTTCCAAACTTATTCAGAATTGTATCATTGACATCTCTTATATTCTCTTCATCAAGTACGTTACATTTTAAACCAATCAGCCTATCATCTTTAAGTCCTAGCAAATCAATTCTGTTTTTAATTTTTTCCTTATTAGTCCCCAGCAGTACGACTTTACTCCCAGCATCAAGCAAACCCTTGGCCATTTCGAAACCAAGAATTCCGCTGCCTCCGGTTATTACCGCAACTTTATAATTCAGATTGAACAGCTTTGACAGATAATCCATTTACAATATCTCAAGTTGGTTATAAAATATTTTTACTTATCTAAGTATTTATTTTGCCAAAACACTTTTCTTGCGAATAAATATAAAGATTTTTTTTTATTACGGGCAAATTGCAGAGTTAGTACTACCCATACAATATTTAGAAACAGATGAATTAAGAGAAAATAAGTAGAGGTAATTTATTTACCAATGTATTAAAAACTCTTCCAGTATTTAATGCAGAGAATTAGTTTAACATTCTAAGCTATTATTGAATTAGTCTCTTTTATCAAGCCAGTGAATTAAATTCAATGTGAACGGAGCATTCTGTAAAGCCTGATCGGAATTAAATCCTACTTTAAAATCTCCTCTTACAAGTTGAGCTGTAAACATTGCTGCTTCACCAAACACTGCAACTTTTCCTTTCCCAAATTCCATAATAGCGCCCTGATTGTAACCACCTAATTTTTGTTTTGGAGTATCGTCGTTAAAAATCCAGGCGGTATCCGGTTTAAGGATATAATTTTCCTCTACAAAACTTAATATTGGAATTGCACCTGATGGTGCTTTAAAAGCAGAACCGGTAAAGGTAGAAATTTCATTAATCTGTTCAATTACTTGATTGCCATTTGTTATCGGTGAATCATTCAATGTATTATCCTTCCGGGAATAGACAGATGGAGGCCAGGAATTTTTCCTCGTGTATGCAAAACCATTAATGAATTCAAATCCAAATGCATTTCCAAGTTCATAAGCAGCACCGGCAAAAGGCATGTGGTCAGCAATTAAAAACAGGCTGCCACCATTCTCAACCCAGTTTTTGATATTATTAATTTCTACTTTTGAAAATGCAGAAGGAGTAGGAAGTGCCCAACTTTCCGTATTCGAAGAATGCAAAGCATTTGCAATAACTAATATTTTACAACGCTTTAATTGTTCAGGTGAAGTAATTGAATCAGTCAGTCCGGATACCTGATAACCATCCTGTCTCATTAATTTTGCAAATGCAAAAAAATTACCATCAACAGTGTGGAAATTATTATGAGCTCCGTCTATTAGAATAACCGGACCCTTTCCCTGCTGATAAGCGGTTTGTTTAATGTTATAAGTAAATGAAGTATCAGGAATCTGCTGGGCTTTTAAACTGTATGTAATAAAAAAGTTTAAAATTAATAAAATATTAATAAGATAGAGTCTCATAATTATAATCTCCTTTTTTTGTCAATAAACTCCTTGAAAGAAAAAAGATCAGTATTTCTCAATACTTCTCCATGTCCGTTAATAATTATGTCAATATTATTTAATCGTTTCTCTATCCAGCATTTCACTTCAGTCCATCTTTTTTTGTCCAATTTGTTAAAATCATGAAATGATGGTCTGCCATATTTTGAAAATAAATCACCGACTAATAATACTTTTACTTCAGGAATATAAATCAGAATATCACTATTGGAATGAGCTTTACCAAAGTATAAAAGATAAAATGACATATCTCCGGTATAAATACTTAAAGTGTCCTCAAAAGTTTTTTCCGGAAGAGAGATCTTCCTATTACTTGATAAATCATTATATGTATGTTGGTAACGTACTATTTGTTTATAAATTTCAAGGCTATCCTTAAAGGTAATATCGGAAGTAGTTAACCGGTTTTTATAATCATTTATTATTTTTAATACGCCTTCCTTTTTTTTGGCCTTATCTTTCCAGAATTCTGTCATTTCATTGATACAATTTTTCTGCCCCACAATTACAGCATCACTAAAGACCTGATTGCCCCCAGTATGATCCCAATGAGAATGAGTATTAATTAAATAAGCGAAAATCTTTTTATTAAATTCTTTTTCATTAAGTATTCTGTATTTAGCAGTTAATGAATTGGAAATTCCTGCATCAACAACTACAATACCTTTTTGAGTTGATATTGCTATTACAGCATCATAACCTAATTTAAACAATGCTACATTGTCTCTAATCCTTTCTACTTTTATAAGTTTATCTAACTCTGCTTTATTATTTTTGGGAGGATTGCAAGATAAAACAAAAATTGTTACAAGAAGAGAATAGCATAAGCTGAGAATAATACCCAAAGAGATTTTCTGATTTATACCGTTTTTAAAAATCATTAAAGCCTGAATATTTACCTAATTACTGTTTTATCAACACTTTAATAGACGTTCAAGAAGATTTTTTGTTGTTATTATTTTTTACGCTTTGATAAATTATATTTTTGATAAATGATTTTCAAATAAATCCACGGCCAAGTTACACATTACGATTTCAGCCCAACCTTTTATGGGAATATTCAACCATTTATGGAAATTAATTGCGTTAAAGAATTTTAAATCGTCAGAATAGCACAGTCATAAATTCTAAATTTATTAATATCTCAGTCAGTTAATTGAAAAAATAATTCACTAAAGAACTTAAGGAGAAATCTATGAAGTCCTTTTTAATTTTATTCTTAATATTCCCAATCTTATTGGATAACAGCGCAGGCCAATCAATACAAGATGAAAAAACAAAAAAAGAAAAAGATATTATAGCACAGGTAATAAACGATAATATATGCTGGGCATTGAATAAAGATCTTGATTTAATGTATAGTACCTTACGAAAAGACTCCACCTTATTATTTATTCATCCGGATTCATCCATGATTGAAGGTTTTGCTGAAGTTGAGAATACTGCGAAATCATTCTGGATGGATCCCCGCTTCAAAGCAACATATTCAAAAGTAAAGAATTTGCGAATTGATATAGCCAATTGCGGAACAGTTGCATGGTATTATTGCCTGCTTGATGATTTCGGTGAGTGGAACGGACATCCGTATAAATGGCAGAACGCAAGATGGACTGGTGTACTTGAAAAGATAGATGGCAAATGGGTAATCTGCCAGATGCATATTTCTTTCCCGAAGACAAGATAAAAACCAGGTAACAATTGTTCATCTGCTAAAGCATAATTGATATAGTTATTTAGATAGGTATACAGATTCAATTTCAAAAACCGAATTATTTGAATTCTCTTTATCACACACAATCTGGATGAACTCAAGTTTATTCAATGAATCTTTAACATCCCTGGCAACATTTTTTTTATCCCAGGTTTTTGGTAAAAACTTTGGATATGAATTCGGCAATATCAATGCTTCGGAAGGAATAAACTTTTCAATCGGTATTACTATTTTCTGCCAGGAATCCGATAATCTTACTTCATAGCTATAGCAATCAGCATCTGAAGTAACCAAATTTATTTTTAATGCTGCAGTTGAATTGTTAACTGACCTGCAATTAATGATAATATTTTTATAAACACCGTTAGAATATTTAATCGCATTTTCAAGTTTTGAAAGATTATTTTGAATTGCAAACGGTGTAGTCTGATTCTCTGAAAATTTAATATCCGCTTGTAAGATATCATTCATTAATTCAGTGCTATGTTTATATTCAATATTGTATTTAAGATTCTCAGAATAAAAAGGAAATATTAAATCTTTCCTGTCTCGTACAGGATCAAAAAGTTTTACGGGAGATTCTTTGCTAAGTACGTCAATTGTCCAGAATTGTTCTTTTGGAAAGTCCCAATTATCCGGCGAAGATTTTATTCCTCCCGGAAAAGTAATAAAATCATTTCCATCATCGATGGTAATACAATATTCAAGTTTGCCTGATGATACAATTCCGGATTGCTTATTCAGAATATATTTAAACCCATCAGCCTTTTCCAATTTGTGTTTTTCAAATCCGCGCCAGTTAAGTCTTCTAATGAACAGGTAAGCATCTTTTATTTTTTTATCTGTTGCAATCTGGAACTCCAGATTCAAAGGACTATCTTCAATTAAAAATTCTTTTGAATTGTTAACCACATTAATTTCTTCATTAAGATTTTTGGGAAGATAAAGTCCATCGAGAAATTTTTCTTTCTTATGTGTGTACTTTTTAACAGCCTTTGCTTCTACTTTATTATTTACAAGCAGATAAATACCTGGTTTTATTTTAATATCATTCTGAAGCGTAACCGGTTTAAATTGATTTCCCGAGTTTATAGTTATAACTTTATAATTGTTACCAAGATCAGGCAGATCAATTTTCATCTGTTTTTCATTCCAAAATAGCTTAGATACTTCTCTTTCTAAACTAACAGAAGCAAACGGATCACGAATCCAGCAGGCATCCGGATACACTTCAAGCCGCCAGATTCCATCATCTTGTTTATCGAGAAAGTATGATCCGGTACCATCGTATTTTACAATAGGAGAATTGCCAACCCCGGCTACATGCTTTAATTGCTTTACATCTGCAGGAATAGTGTTGGTTGAATTAGAATAATAAAATTCATCACCTGAATTCATTTCGCTCAGATCTTCTGCGTAGCTAACATGGAAATTATCAAATACATTATTTGCCGGATAGCTGCCATAAGATTTATTTCTTTCAATTTTATTAAATACTTTACCAGCTATCATCAGGCTTATTGCTTTTGATGGCGTATAAAGCAAATTCAAATAATGAGTGGGATATTCAGTATTGCTCCATGCAATCTGAACCGGGTCATAGCTGAACATTGCCGCAAACTGCATCCCGGCTTCTCTGTAACTTCTTGCCATTGCAGGATACATAAAACTACCGCCAACATCTGCAGCATCAAACTCGTAAACTAATTTAGTTTTTTTATTAAACTCACGGACATTCTCAGAAGGAATTTTGTACTCATTTACATTCACAAGATAATTCCCTTTAAGCATTTTATTATGAACCAAACCGGTCGGATACCATTGAAATGTAATTCCTTCTGCTTTGGATTTTGTTACAGCGTTTGCCTGCTCGTCATTCCAGTTTTCACTAATGTTATAAAAGATTGGTTTATTAAACCCGGCATTTCGCATTACATCATACATCTCATTTATATACTCAGTTACTCCTGAAGTGTCTTTCGGGTGGAATGGTTCATTGATAATTTCCATAGCGATGATATCAGGATCATCTTTATATAAATGTTTGCTGAATTTATTTCTATGATTCAGAAATTGCTTTAGGTAATTTCTTTCTGCTTCTTTTGCTAGAGAATTTGTAACCAATTCAATCTTGGAATACTTTTGTGAAAAACCCGGGGTTTCGGGATCAGGTTCCGGCCATCCTGTTCCCCACCACGCAATTGGTGTAAGAATAATTTTAATTCCACTTTCAGAAAGTTTACTGAGCAGGTAATCTAAAAGTTCAAGGTGTTCATTCTCCAAAAGATTTCCATCTCTGTCAGAAATTTCTCTATCCCATACGTGAACACGAAATGCATTTAAACCAAGACGAACCATATGGGAAACATCGAGATCAATTGCCTGCTTTAACGAAAGATTTAATTTTTTATGTGCACGATAAGAATAAGCAAACGGTACAGTATAATTCACGCCGAATAAAGCTACTTCTTCATTGCTTCCTTTCCAGCGCATAACCCCGGACATATCAATGAATACATCCTGATTCTTACTTTTTTCCTGCGCAAATATTTGCAGCGCTGTTACAAAAATAAAAAGAAGAAATAGTTTCCCTGATTTCATAATCATTTCATCAGAATTAGTTTAATTGATTTGTTCATTCCTCCTGCATCAATTCTTGCGATATAAATTCCCGAGGTTATGTCATCGGCATTCCAGGTAACAGAATGTAAACCCGGTTTCTTTATACCGGATTCTAATGTACGAACAAGTTCGCCCAGACTATTATAAATCTTCAGGGTAACGAAACTCTCTTCAGAAATTGAAAAACTAATTGATGTAACCGGGTTAAATGGATTCGGATAATTCTGGTACAAATCGAATTCATACGAATGCAAATTATCTATGTCATCAATACTTGTAACTGTTTTCCTTTCGTTAAAAAATTTCCATACTAACGTTGTATCTCTGTATGGTAAATTAAAATAACGGTCTTCAATTCCAGATTCCCAGCCACCGAACGAACTGTTTTCAATAAAGAATTTATATTTAATCTGAGTGCCTTCGGCAATTTTGTTTTTGGGAAAGTACGCAACCCCTGACCAGAATGAATTTGTTGCCACACTATTTTCTTCTTTTGTTAAAATGAGTTTACTCTCATTCCATGAAAGTACACCTGCTGAATTAATATCATCACCTCTTACTGTAAGCGGACCGTTTACATCCGGATTAAACAAACCGGCTTCTATCAAATCTGCAATATTCACTCTGAACAATATTGCAACGGAATCTTCTTTAGAAATTAATGGCGAATAATACTGCTGAACATAATTCCCTGTCGAGTTATAAAATTGTAACTGAAGTGTAGTATCATTATTGCCAACATACAACAGACGAGCATTTAGAGTACTACTATTGAATGGAATAATTGGTCCCTCCCAGCCTAAACGTAAAAAAGTTGCTTTGCTTTTTGTGTGACCTGTCCAGATTTTATAATTGAGCATATCACCTGGATACATCTGAAATTCATGCTCCCAGTAATCACCACCAATATTCTTTAATATTAATGTTGAAGTTGCATCCCAGGTAACAGATTCTCCGCTTGGTAAAAGGCTTGAACTTATTCCTGTTACTTCTCCTCTCACCTGAACGACTCCGGTTGCTTTAAGGGTATCATAATTGGTAGCTGTATTTACTCTAAGTTTCACTTTAACAGTTTTAAGACTGTCAATATTTCTGAATGCATTAATTGATTCGAGAGCTTCATTATTAAAATCGAAGACGGTTAAATTTTCCCATGGTGAGCCAAGAGGCGGAACGGAAATATATGCCGGCTCCCAGTAGAAAAATCCAACACCTTTTTTGCTGGGAGTCTGTTTAATTAATTTTATCAGGTTGAAAAGATAATCTTTCTGTCCTTTAACAGTTGCAGGGTAACCCTGAAGCAGCGTAGTGCCAGAACCAACAATATTTCCTATACCATCATTTTCATATTGGGTAGTCCAGGGATAAGCGGTTTCTGCAACTACAATCTCTTTACCAAAACGAGTTGCAAGATCATTAAGATTTGTAGTTAGTTGAGATAATGTCCCATGCCACCATGGATAATAAGATAAACCGATGACATCAAAATCAACTTGCTGAGAGATAAGCCTGTTATAAAAATAAACTGATCCGCTGTTATCGCCTCCCCTGTCAATGTGAATCATAATTTTAACAGGTGTAGTATCCGCTGCATCTTTAACTCCACTAATTCCTGCTTTAACAAGCCCGGCAAATTTTTCTAATTGTACAGTCTGATCGCCTGCATTGTAAAGTTTTCCATCCGGCCATAGCATGCCGCCGGTAATTTCATTGCCAACCTGTACCATATCAGGAATTTTATTTTGATTTTTTAATGCAGCAATAACTTCTTTTGTATAAGAATAAACGCTGTCCTTCAGAACATCGAATGAAAGATTTGTCCAGGCTGCCGGTTTAGTCTGTTTACCGGGATCAGCCCAGGTATCGGAATAATGAAAGTCCAATAGAAACTTCAATCCTTTTTCTTTTATCCTTTTCGCATAGTCAAGCGTTTCCTTTAATCCGCAGTAACCGTTAGCCGGTGTGTGCCAGATGCGAAGACGAATATAATTAACTCCGTTTTCTTTGAAGATATCCAATGCATCTTTAGCCACACCATTCACAGTATATTTACCACCAAGGTCTTCAATCTGAGGAGTGAATGAAATATCCACTCCTCTTATAAATTCGCTGCCGGTTGTCTGGTTAAAATTAATTCCGGCTGTAAAAAAAATAAAAGCAAAAAGAATTTTTAGTCTTATCATTTAATTAACGTCATTTTATTTGTCTGAATGAAATTTCCTGCCTGCATCCTAAGGAAATAAATTCCTGAGCTTAACCCATT
Source organism: Ignavibacteriales bacterium (assembly GCA_003599415.1). Taxonomy (GTDB): domain Bacteria; phylum Bacteroidota; class Ignavibacteria; order Ignavibacteriales; family SURF-24; genus SURF-24. The sequence goes on from QZKB01000143.1 coordinate 21,414, forward strand.
CTGGTTTTGTGTATTCCAGTTAATGCTGTGTGTACCTGAATGTTTAAATTCATTTACAAGTGTTGTAACTTTATTCCCAATTACATCATAAACTTCAAGTTTAACAACACCATCCTGCGGCACATTATATTTAATTATTGTAGATGGATTAAACGGGTTAGGATAATTCTGGAACAACTTATATGATTTAACCACAGTGGATTCATCTCCAACTCCTGTTGGTGTATCAAGATCAGGAGGAGTTTCAACAATTAAATCAGATGGTTTCCAATCCATTAAAGGTAAATCAAATGAAGCAGGCCATGTTACTGATCCATCCTGTGCTACGTTGGGATGAATGAACTGGTAATATCTTCTTCCATAAAGAACACCACCACCATTTGTTATTGAAGCACCGGGAGCATTTGAATAAGTAATCCTGTAGCATAACTGGTAAAATGTAGGAGCAACTAAATCAATTGTACCGGTATAAATTCCGTCACCATCATTATCCAATAATTCCAAACGGTTATCTGTCCCGTACATTGTCTTACCCTGAGTAATCGGAACAAACGATCCATCAAACTGAACGAAGACACTATCAGTACCGGGTCTGAATAGTGGGTTGGTAGTATTGATAGCTACATCTGCGGCAGGTGCCATATTAATACTAAACTTAACTGAAATAGGAGTTTCAACTACACCTTTTGGAGGAATACTGTTGAAGAACTGCTGCTCTGCTCCAAAATCTCCGGGTAATATTTGTTCTGTATCGCCTGTGTAAGTATAAGTTCTGTTTCCGCCGCCTGTAACTCCCGGTTCTTCCCATCCATCGGTCAACATCAAGCCGGGAATATAATTTACATTGGTTGGACTAACCCTTGATGTATCCCAGGCAATGTAATATTTGTACTCAAGTATTTCCTCAGGATATTTTGAAAATGGTTCCAACAAATTCCATTCTTCAAGAGAAGTGTTATAAATTAACTTCAGCATAGTTGGTTCTGTTTCATAAACAAATCCTGAAGGTGGCCAGCCTTTAGCACCGGTAACTGCAATCCTGTCACCCAAAGCTTCATTAAATAAACCGGCTTTTTCAAGAGCATCAAGCTTCAATCTGAATAAAAGATTGGCATCTACTTTAGGACCTGAAGGTGGACGGTTATTAAAATATGTCCAATGAATAGTTGTATCTCCGGATGCAATCAAATTAGCTGACAATATAAAAGTTCTGTCTGCCGTGCTTTCCCAGCTATTTGGCTGGATAACAAATTTAAATTTTTGAGTGCCACCTGCTGTTACCGCTGATTTTGCAACATAAGCAACACCTGACCAGAATGAACCGTTGTTTACGCTATGAGTTTCCCGTTCAAGTGTTTTTATAGTAACCCATGTTGGATCAGCGCCTAAAGGTAAACCACCTCTTACATCAACTAATTGGGAAGCCGGATCAAAATCTGCTCCTCCCATGTTAACCCTGAAATAAACAGCAATTGTATCCTGCTTTGGTGTGAATGGTCTCCAGTATTGCGCTAATGTACTTTCCCAGCCGTTGTAATATTGTAATGCAAGTGTAGTATCATTATTGCCGACAATTAATAACCTGTTATTGCCTGAAGCTGCGCCGGCATTAATTGGTCCTTCCCAACCGCTCCAGTGAAAAGTTGGAGTTGAGAGATTAAAATAAGTTACGAACTTATATCTGATCTCATCACCCGGATAGGCTTTGAATGTTGCTTCCCAGTAATCTCCGCCAACATTTTTACATACGATTCCGGTTTTGTTATCCCATGTAATTCCAGGGATTGTTCCTTTCTTAGTTTCACCGCATAATAAAACGACGTGATTAGGTTTAAGAGTATCAAGACAAGTAGAAGTGTTAACTCTCATTTTAACATTTACTGTTTGCGCAATTGTTGTACCTGTTAAGTAAATAGTTATAAATGCTGCAAACAATAGCAATTTAAATAGTCCGGCATTTCTCATATGATTCTCCTGTTATTTAAAAATGTATTATTAAAGTAAATCTATTCGAATTTCTAAGATGAATAAACTGCTGGAACGAATAAGCAGCAGTTATTTTTACTCCGCTGAACAAATGAATCTCATTAACATCGAAACCAAAAGTAAAAGCATTTTCATTTTCCTTTAGGAAGAGATCTTTATAACCACCTCTCAGTCTGAATGTTTCATTCAGCAGTGCAATCTCGGTTCCAACATTTACACTCTGGGAATTGTCATTCGGATTTATTCCATCTGCAGATAATGTTATGCGAGCAAAATCATTATTAATAATTTCACCGGAAAGGCCGATGCGCATTGTAAGCGGAAGATCAAATTCATCCGTATTTAATTTTCCAACAACACTCTGGTTATTTCCTTCCTGGTCGGGAGCAATATCAACTCGTACATTCAGGTCTTCGCCAGTCATTTGCATTTTAGTGCCGAAGTTTGAAATGCTTGCACCAAGCCTTATTCCTGCAAATGGTGTTTCGTAGATTGTACCAACATCAAATGCAATTCCTGAAGCAGAAGAATTATAAATTGTTTCTCTTATATATTTGAAAGTACCGCCGATGGAAAATTTATCTGTAAGATTACGGCCGTATGAAAATCCCAAAGCTATACTTGAAGCAGTAAATGTTTCACCTGTTCCCATCGGAGATTCCGGAGTAGTAACATCCATCTCGTCTGTTTGCAGCATGGTTGCGCTAATTCCGATTGTACCAAAACTTTCAAACGGAAGTACGATGCCGACAAAGTCAAAATCAATTCCGGGAAGCCAGGGAGAATGATCAATCATCAATGCATTTGATTCCATCGTAGAAATAATTGATGGATTCCAGTAAAGGGCCGATGGATCTTTTGCCATCGATGCGAATGAACTGCCCATACCGGCAGCGCGCGCTCCGACCGGTATTCTTAAAAACGTTGCTGCTGCTGTTCCAACTTTTGTAACTCCTTCGGCAAAAATATTTCCGAATAAAAGAATTACAAGCAACACAATCTGCTTCACAATTTTTGGATTAAAGTTTTTCATATTATTAAAATCTCTATTTGATAATTGCGAATGTTCCTGACTTTTCACCAACACCAGGCGCATCAACATGATAGACATAAATGCCATAAGCTATTTCAAATTTTTCATCACTTAATACATCCCATATTTCAGTACCGTTTTCCAAAGGATTGTCGTGCTCAATCTTTTTCACAAGTGCACCGCTTACATTAAAAATTCTTATTGTGCATTTTGCGGGAAGATTAATAAAATGAATTTCGCGCGGTCCTCTTCCACTTGTGTAAGTATTACGCGGCTCCCATGTTTCCGCAGCGATATAAGGATTTGGTACAACCCGAATCTTACTTAAATCATCTTTTGCTTTAGATTCCGATATAGATGCTTTTTTCATTTTGATATGGTAAGTATCATATGAAAGGAATGGCTTGTTCAGATATATAGTTGCAGTGTCGCCAAGAGCAGGATTTCTTTTTCCTTTAAGATTAAGATTAAACTGCCAGGTGAATTTTTTCTTACCGGTCTGGTCATTTTCTATAAAATAAATTGCGTCTGTTTTACCTGTAGAATCGATGCTTAGTTTTCCGTCTGAGCCGCTTGTTTCACTAAACACAAACTGAACATCTTTATTCTGTGTAGTGTTCACCACCTTGAAGTTTACACTTGTTGCCGGAAATTTTTTACCGAACAATGAAGTATCTTTCGATGTCGCAATTCCAACATCACCAAAAATAATTTTGTAATCGCTCGGATTCTGGTAACCCTTAATTGTTAAGTAAGTAAATACATCAAAGTTGAATCCGTAAGTAGTATTATTATTCCACCTTGTTCTTGCGTTATTAATTGAAATTGATTCTACATTTTCAAGATTTAACCTGAATCCGTCCGTTAATGAAATTTCATCTCCTGCTAAAACTCTTGTATCATCTTCTAATATAATTTTATCAGCGGTTGTATCTTTCATTGTAAATGATACAGTTTTGAAAACATCCTTACCTTCCGATTTGTAAACTGTGTCTTTAAATGAAATTTTATATACGTGACCATTCTTTATGTAATCAGGATCTATTACAGAAATTCCAATTGACCCGCTTGCTCCACCGGTTGAATGTTCTAAAGATTCAACTTCTGCCGGTAAATATCCTGCTGCACTTTCGCTTGGCCTTACAAGAGCAACGTTCTTGCCATAAGAGATTGTACCATCAGTAGAAACACTAACCCGTATTGGCGTTTCTGAAGGGGCAAACTTTGCAGCTTCGTAGCCAAAATCATATGCGGTTACGGCATAAAAATATCTTTGCCCGTTTATAACATCAGTATCAACATATTCATGTTTAAGCCCGGTATCATTTCCAAGATCAAATTTAACTCCTTTAATATCAATTGGATGAAGTGCCATTATGCCGTCGTTCAAATCGAATTGGGCAACAGGCAGCATTAATGTAGTTACACCGTAAGCATCAGTAATTGTTTTCGAATCAAGGAAAGCAGCATCAGTTGATCTGTAAATTCTGTATCCTTCAAAATCTTTTCCTTCACCGCCAATCTTGTTTATATATCTATCAAAGGAACCTTCGGCTACATCATCCCAGTACAAAGTAACTTTTCCATCGCCTGGTACAGCTTTTAAAGTAACCTGTAAAGGCGCCTGGGCAAACTGGTAATCGGCATTGTAAGCTTTCGCAGCTTCAGATTGTTTATCAATTACACTCGTAATATCCGCATCCTTGGTTGTATTACCACCGCCAATAGCAACTGATATCGCCATCCTTTGTCTTTGACCCGGAAGCAATGGGAAATAACCTGATGAAACATAGGTTTGGTATTCACCTACTTTTCTAACAAGATTTATTTTACCTGGAATCATCAGCAAATCCCAGAGACCTTTATCCGGAGTAGTATTAAAACTTATTATACCATCCTGAATCTGGAATGCGCTTGTAATTCCAATTGCATCAGTTTCGCCGACATCTGTCTTATCAATACTTGGTTCGCCCGGGAATTCAGTTCCTGCACCACTTGATGGAACGCCGTCACTTTCACCTTCATCACCTGTACCTCGCACACCATCCAAACCATTATCATCAAGAAAGGAATCCCAATCATTATCATTATCGAAACCATCATCACGGGATTCATCAATCATTGGAGCAACATTCTGGTAATTCCAGTCTGCATCACTACCCGCAGTCAGGAATCCACGTTTGATTGTATCGCCCGCTGCGAAGGACAAATAATTTATATACCGAACAGGATTTGTTGTTTGTGTAATTTCATTAATATGGTAAAGATGAAGCGATTCTTTCTCATCAATCAAACCGTCAAGGTCTTCATCAAATCCGTTTGCTAATGTATCTTCTTTAAGTGAAACACCGTTTGTAGGAAGCAGATATTCTTTACCAAGACTTTTTACTATTCCACCTCCTACGGGATAAGCTGCAATTACCCTGTTATAAGTCTGAGGTTCTATCAAAACAATTTTATCTCCCGGTAAAATTGTTCTTGCAGAAAAATCATTTTGAACAAAATGAGGAATCACTGTATCAGGATTAACTGTTATCATTCCCAATACTGAAGAGTTTTCATCTGAATCGGCATCACCATCATCATCAATTCCATTTACTTGGTTACCAGGAGTTTCAAGATATTTTAATGATGCAACTCCAACAGGTGAAGTGCCGAAAGCTTCTGCACCAATTCTGTTCGCATCTGTTAGAAATGTTGTTGCAGTCTGAAGGTCAACATAAGGATAATCATCTGGATCATCTCCACCGACCCAATCAGCAACGAACATAACAAAAGAAGTTTTATCTAAAGACTTTGTTCCGTCATTTTTAATATCGTGAATTGAGAACACAACATCATTAATAAGAATATGAGACCAGGCAAGGGTTCTTACATCCATTATAAGTCCAAGACCACCTCTTGATAAATCAGTTGTATCCGGTGTATAAGGAATGCGTTTGTAAAGATCATCTGAAGTTACATAATAAAATTCCTGGTCGGCATTAAATATATCCTTACCAAAGAATCCATTCCATGAACCAACCCAGCCGGGATCAATCGGATCAGTGCGTTTATCTCTCCATCCTTTCTGAACAGCAGTTGGCCATGATAAAGAATCATCACTTCGTGCAATTTCTTTTTGCTGCGGATCGATAAAGCCAGGCACCGGTTCCATGTTCCAGGAATTACCAGTTGTAGGATCAGTCCTACCCTGAGGAACTTCAACAACATAATTTGTTTGCCTGTTATTATCGATAACCTCGGCACCCATCAGTATATCTATAAGAGCAATATAAATTCTGTTTGTATTTTTCGGCCATTCCCATTCAATATAATCAGGTCTGTTTGATGGATCTCCGCTGTAACCGGAATTAAAGATTGTTGTTCTGATATTATTGCCGTCGGTATTTGAGTTTCGCCTGTAATTAACATCGCCTCTGAAATCTGAAGGAGTGTGAGAAATAACCTGACCTTTAACAGGAATTATAATTATAAAAAGCAAAATAGAAGTAAGGAGTATTTTTAATTTCATTATCAAATTCCTCTATAAAGAAATTTTAGTTCCGATATAAACATTTCTCGGTTCACTGTAATACGAAGGATAACTAAACCAGTCCGGGTCGTAATCAATTACAGTTTTTTCCTGCGTTGTATAATCAGGTTTGCCGGTATCGCCAAATACGGTAAGCGGATTTTTAAGATCGAGCAGGTTGAACACTTTAATAAAAAATTGTAAGTCAACTCCGCTTACAATAAAATTCTTATGAACCTCAAGATCAAGATTTGCAATTAAAGGTTTACGACGGCTGTTTTGTGCAAGTCCTGTTAAAACATTTCTACCTGAATAAGCACCCTGAATTAATGTTGGAGTATAAGGCTGTCCGGTACTTAAAGTGGAAATGAGACTTACTCCCCAATCATCACTTCCAACATAAATATTTGCATTCAGGGTATGAGTCTGATCCCAGTTAAGCGGCGTTAATATTCTTGTTGGTTCTGAGCCATTTAATTGTGCATAGTATTCCTGATCCGGTGAAGAGTTTGTTCCTTCAGCGATCTGGAAAGTATAATCAAGGCCAAAAGAATAATAATCTTTAAATCTTTTATTAACAGATAGAGTTACGCCTCTTACATTTGCAAAGTCGCGGTTAATTCTTTTTGAATAAGAGATACCCGCAAGATAAGTTGGTATTGGCTGGCTTGATGAGATCCAGTCTCTTATATCACGGTAGAATGCAGTTACATCAAAAGAAAAATCCTCGAACAACTGTTGCTGCAACCCTAATTCGTAAATTGTTGTACGCTGCGGTTTCAAATCATTATTGCCGAACGGTCCCTGAATTCCCTGTGCAGATGTCAATTTAAACTGATCGCCAAGATATAACTGGCTGTATTCCGGAATCTGCTGAAATATACCGTATGAAAATCTGATTATGCCTTTATCTGTAATCGGGTAGGCAATACCGAAGCGCGGACTAAGCTGAGTTTTTACCGATGTTTCTTTGTACCAGAAGTTTTCTCTTTCGGCAACAGTGAATTTATTTTCTTCCACCTGTTCGTCCAATCCGATCTTGCCGTCATTATTAATATCTTTATATATATGCTCAAGCTTAAACGGATTATAAATGTTTGGGTCTTCAGGATCAAAAGGAATTTTTCCGTTGGGATCAAACAAATCGAAACGCAGACCAACATTTATAATCAGGCTTTCGAATTCAATCTTATCCTGTAAATAAGCGCTTAATTTATATGGAGTACGTTCAAATCTGTCGTGCTGTGGAGATTCAATTCCCTGAATGAAAGGAACGAATGGGAATAATTGTTTTCCGTCCGCATCAACTGCAGGAATTAAATTAATATTCTCATAAAATATTTTATCAGTCTGAAATTCAACACCAATCTTTGCAAGGTTAAGTTTATCTACCTGACTAGTAAGATCCCATTTTACAATTAAACTCTTAGTGTTTCTTTCAAATCGGTTCAGGTTTGTTCCTGCTCTTAGGAAATGATAAGCTGAAATGTTTAATGAATCAGAATGAACATAACGCTCATCGTACGGGTCTTCGTAAAGTCTGGATTGGTAATCGTTATATTTATAGGCGAGTGTTAATTCCTGAAAAGTATTTTGTAAAATTGTATGAGTTATAACGGCAAACAAACTATATCCGTTGCTTTTACCGCCCATTGTCCCGTAAGGATTCAACCTGTACAAATGGTCATAATACCTTGATGATTCAAAGCTTCCGAAGCCATCAACTTTAAGCCTAAGGTTTTCGATTATCCTCCAATCCAATGTTGCCTGCCCGCTCCATCTATCGCTGTTATTCATAGATACATACGAGTCATCTCCCGGATTTGGAACAAGCTGTCCATCAACAAATCTATTTCTGCCCTGTGGGTTGTAAATATTTTTTCCGTAAATATATCCGCTGTTGTGATATTTTCTTAAAGCACCAAAGTATGTTAACGCATCTCTTATTATTGGTCCGCCGAATGAAGCCTGGAAATTGTAATTAGAAAACGGATTTACCTTGTCAATATTCCAGAAAATATCATTGTGGGTACTCAGATAATCACCTGTCCATAATTCAAGGTTACTGTGGAATTTATTACTGCCGGATTTTGTAACGATATTAATAACACCGCTAAGAGCATTGCCGTACTCAGCATTGAACGTACCGCTGATAACCTGTAGTTCCTGGACAGATTCGGTTTCAACCGTTAATGCCTGCGAACGTGAGAAGTCATCTGTAATGCTTACTCCGTTTATCAGGTAAGATATTTCACTCGATCTTCCGCCGCGAATATGAATACTTCCACCGGCATCTTTATTAACACCGGCTTGCAATGTAATCAGCTGGTCAAGATTCTGTAAAGGCAACTGGCTTATTTCATCGGCAGTTACTCTTGATTCAGTTGAAGTCAAATCTTTTTTTACCATCGGGGATTGAGCAACAATCACTACTTCCTGTTCAAGAGTTATTGCAGTTGAAGATAAATTAACATTCAGTTTTGTAGTCAGATCAACCAACACCTGAACTTTTTGAATAGTTGTTTTGGTGTAACCGATTGCAGTTACAATTACATCATATTTGCCGGAAGGTAATTTTACGATTATATAATCGCCATTTACGTCTGCGGCAGTACCATAGGTTGTTCCTTCAATAAAAATATTAGCGCCTATAACCGGTTCACCTGTGGAAGCATCTGTAATCTTTCCGGCAAGTTTACCGGTATTCTGCGCCAGTAATATGCCCGGCATAAGAACACTAAGATATAACACAAATAATCGGTAGATATATTTTTTCATATTCAACCAGTTGTTATTCAAATTTTGATTTTAGTTAGTTTATCAAAAAATATTTTGGTTTCAATTTTTTCCTTTAATGAATCAACATACTTGTCTTTTTCTTTATACCACTTTGCATTTGCAAGCCACCGTTCGATTTCGCCGTAAGACTCTTCCAATGATTTAACAGAAGATTGTTTATAACCGGTACATTTAATAAACAGATATTTCCCTTCGAAAGAGAGCGGCCCTATCCATTCATCTTTCTTCAATCTGAAAATTTCATCACCAAAATTTTCAAGTTCATCTTTTTTATAGTAACCAATATCGCCGCCACGCTCAGCAGGAATTTTCTGAATTGAATATTTTCCAGCAAGCAGTGCGAAATCAACACCTGATACAAGCATTACTTTTATTGAGTCTGAAATTATCTTATCATCAAGAAGTATTGAGCTTAATTTAATTTCGGGTGATGAAGCGAATAGCTTTAAATTGCCAGCATAAAATGCTTTTACAGAATCGCCGGGAATCTTTATCTTTTCTATAATCTTGTTTTCAACGATGGATAATAAATACGAATCAAAATTCTCCCGGACATTTTCTTTATAGGATGTTAATTCATCAAGTTTTTCTTTTTTAGCTTTTTGAAGTATGTATTCTCTATTGATTAAACCGGCAATGAAATCCTTAAGGTTCTCTTCTGTTCTAATCCATTTCTTTTGTTTTTCAGAAATAGTATTAAGTTCATTCGTCGCTCTTTTAATGTTCCAACTTCCCATTGCCGATGTGACAAATATTTTATCAAGGTCATATTCAGAAACATTAAACGAATTTTCAACCGAAGCGCCAATGAAGCCATGTTTGATATATTCATAAAGCAAAGAAACATTTTTTTCATCAAACTGAATATTAAGCTTTGCTGAAAGGGATTGACTAAATTCTTTGGTTAATTCCTCATATACCCGCTTACGTGCAAATGCTTTCAATTTATCATATGCTTTAAGATATTCTGACTGCGTTACAAACGGGTTTGAAATTTTATCTTCAACTTTAATAATACTATATCCCCGCACAGTTTTAACCGGTTTGGAAATTTCACCAACCTTCAAAGCGTAGGCAGCTCTTTCGAAATCAGGATCCATTTCATCAATAGTTATATAACCAATTAAGCCACCGGTTTCTTTTAACTCCTGATCCTGGAAAATATTTTGAGCCAATTCTACAAAAGTTTTCCCATCCAACAATTGATTGTAAAGACGATCGGCTTCTTCTTTACTTGACGCGTATAGGTGTCTTACCTTAATCTTAGTATTCACCTTAACAAACAAATCTTTTAGTTCGTTATCGGTAATATTAATCTTAGTGGAGATGTGTTTATCTGAAAATGCATTTAATAATTCCTGAACCTGAATTCGTTTCAATTCGTTTTGAGATTCCACAGTTTTATCTAATCCTGACTCATACGCCTGCCGGATAAGAATTTCATCCTGAACCATATTTAACAGGTACCCTTTTCTGGTTTCAAAATTATCCGTTAGACCGAGTTTAACTAATTTGTTTTTATAAGAATAGATATAATTTTCCGATGTAATTACTTTATAGCCAATTAAAGCCAGTGTATCCGGTGACGAGTTATTTTGTATATCAGCAAAGGTGAATTGTGCACAATTAATAAAACAACTTAAACTCAGAAACAGAAAATATTTTCCGATTAGATTCTCCTTATTTCTTACATTAAAAATTCTTGCAACCATATCTTTCTATGTTGACCTTCTTATTATCAAATGTGAATCCAATACAATTGTTTTCGTTTCTTTTTTTCTGCCTGGATTGTTAATCAATTCAATTAATAATTCTGCAGCTTTTTTCCCCATTTCAAACGATGGCTGTTCAACAGTAGTTAATGGCGGATCGACTAAAGCTGTAATTTTGTTATTTGAAAAACCAATAATTCCAATATCCTCAGGTATTCTTAATCCAGCTTCTTTAATTCTCTGAAAAGCGCCGATAGCAACCGGATCATTTACACAAAAAATTGCGTCTGGTTTATTTTTGGTTTTTAATAATAAGTCCATTGAATTGTAGCCGTCAATTTCGTGTAGACCGGCGTGAACAATAAAATTTTCATTTAGTTTAACATCAGATTTCTCCAGGGCTTTCTTATATCCAGCAAGTCTGTTCCTGCAAATACTTAAATCTTTTATACCGGCAAGGTGAGCAATATTTCTGTAACCCTTACTTAGTAAATAACTGACGGCATCGAATGCACTTTTCTCATCATCAATAATTACTTTGTTTGCTACAACATCTTCGCATATTCTGTCAAAAAAAACTATGGGAGTATTCCGTTCAATCATATTTTGGAAATGAGCACCTGAAACCGTGCTTTGTGAAATGGAAACTAAAATTCCTGCAACCCTGTGACGCATTAAAACATTTGTATTAATCACTTCTCTTTCATAATTCTCATTGGATTGACATAAGATTATCGTGAATCCTGAATCATATGCAATTTCTTCAATTCCGCTTATCGCAGAAGAAAAAAAGTCATGTTTAATTTCCGGTACAAGTACACCAATAGTTGAAGTCTTGTTTACTTTCAGACTTTGGGCAATCGGATTAGGAATGTAATTATATTCTTCGGCTAAGGATTTCACTTTGTTTTTTGTGCTTGAACTGATATCCGGGTGATTATTAAGAGCACGGGAAACCGTGGAAGGTGATATCTTTAATTTGGAAGCGATATCATATAAAGTTTTTTGCCTCATTTGCTTCATCCCACCTTTAATTGTTTATGCAATCGTTCCCGCAATCGATTGCAATCTAATTTTTTCAATACATAAAGTCAATTTGAATTTTCATTTCATCAAATTTTGTAAGCGTCGGTAACTTTACAGGATTAATTCTATATAGAATTAAGAAGTAGAAAATGTAGAGATATTAGAAATCTAAAAATAAAAAAACCCGGCTCATTGAACCGGGTCTTTGCAAAATAGAATCAAGCTTCTTTCTTACTTGATTAACGACATCTTCTTTGCCTGTACAAATGTACCTGCTGTAATTTTGTATATGTATGTTCCGTTTGCCAGATCACTTGCATCAAAGTCTACTACATAACTTCCTGCTGACTGGTTTGTATTTACCAATTCTCTTACTAATTCTCCTGTTACTGAGAATATCTGTAAGGTTACTCTGCTATCAACCGGAATCGTATAGCTTATCTTTGTGCTTGGGTTAAACGGGTTTGGATAGTTCTGGCTTAATTCATATTTAGTTGGCTGCTGTAATGAAACTTCTACAGCCTGTGAATATGAATATGTACCGTCGAGATCTATTTGTTTCAATCTGTATGATACTGTTGCAACAAAAGGTAATTTACTATCAACAAAAGTATAAGAAGTAACTTCTGATGTTGAGCCGTTTCCATTTACATAACCAATGCTTTCCCAGCTATTGTTTACTTTTCTTTCAACCTGGAATCCTTTGTTATTTGTTTCTGTTGCTGTCTTCCAGTTTAAAGTAACTGCATTTTCTGCAAACTTAGCATTGAAAGCGACTAACTCAACAGGAACAACGCCCGGAAGTTCATCTGCACCAATTTCAGGAGGTGTATCTCTGTCCTGTCCGTCTATATCTTTAGTAATTAAAGGAATCGCAATGCCTCTTCCAACTGCACCGGATGTTGATGATGCAAGATAAAGATCAGAGAATCCTCTTAAACCAGGATCACTGTCCATACTATTAGCATCCTGCCCGGATGCTATCTTCCATGCTGCAAACCATTGTGCGGGTGCGTTTTGCCAATATCCTACACAACTTGGTGAATAGCCAAAAAAGTATGAATTATAATCTGAAACAAAAGTACCTAATGTTCCTTGTCTGTATATACAGTACGAAGTATCATTCATCTCAACAGAATAGATGATATTATTCATAACTGTTGCAGTACCATCAGTAAAGTAAATTCCCCTGTAATTAAGAGTACCGGTGCCACGATTGAAATTCAGATCAGGCAAACAAAATGTATTGAAATATAAATTAACTACCGCAGCAGAAGAGGTCATCCTTATTCCATACACACTACAACTTGGATTTGTTGCTGTTGTTGCAGTATTAAATCCCCAAATCATATTATTGTAAATATTGTAAGTGCCCTGTGATTCAATATTTATTCCTGATACGGAAGCAGAAGCAGAACTGTTCATTGTTGAAACCTGGGAAATCTTGTTGTTATAAATATTGAATAATGAGCCGGATGCAACTGTATTAGCTATAATTGCTTCAGAAGTAACTCCGGAAATATTCTGTGTTAAAGTTATTTCATTGTTATAAATGTCAGAACTTCCTGCAGTATATAATGCAATAGCTCTTCTTGTACCATCAATTTTATTGTTCCTTATAATTATTCCGTTAGGAAAAGTTGCAGGAACGGGAGTACCAGATTGATAATAACCTATTCCCTGAGCATTCTGCGGAATTCCAGTGAAATCAGAACTGATATGATTATTTTCTATTGTAAGATTAGTTGGAACAAAATCAGTACTGTTCTGATTTCTGCTTCTAATCATTATACAACTCACAAATAAATTACCTGATGTTGATACTGTCTGAACTTTGTAATAAATATTACAATTCTTGATAGTCATATTGGAAAGATCTCCAACAAGAACAAAAGGCATTGTATTACGATGTGCAGTAGAAGCATTTTGTATAGTTAAATCTTTTGTTGTTCCATCTGCTAAATTAGAACCATCAATAATAATATTTCTTGTTGTTCGCATATCATTCCAGGCAATATTATTTGTACCGGGAATACCAATTACCCATGCACCGCTTGGTCCGCTGTTAGAATCTGTAGCTTTTTGAAAAGTTATTGTCGGAACAATGCCTGTATATGGTTTGAAGGTTACAGTATAAGTACTTGGATTAATTGCCAACCCAATATTCTCGGCTTCATTTAAATCACTTGTTATATAAAAAGTAAGATTCTCCGTGAAGGTCATTTTATTTAATGAATCACATGCGGCTTTCAGTGTGGCAAAATCCGGGTCTCCGCCACCGGGTTTTGTTCCTGCCGCACCAATATAATAAGTGTTCTTAGGAACTGCCAAAACATAAATAGCTGTCACTCTTAACTTATTAAATGCAGCCGGATTTGTAACAGTATAACTTGATGTGCCTGTTAATGTAACATCAATCAATGTTCCAAGAATAACATCCTGCAATCTTAAACTTATTCCGGCAGGAAGATTTACCGAGAGAAGAATAGATGTTCCTGTGCCAACCTGGTATTGAATCTCATGTGTCTTATTACCATTATAGGAAGTTGTCCCCTGCCTGTAATCCTTTAATGAACTTTGAGTTGCATTAACATTAAGTCTTGCATCAAACACTCCCGATGGAGGCAATGGCGGCAATTCTGCTTCACCTAATGCAGCATCAATTCCATCAGTTGCAGCAGGGTCTAATCCTAAATGCAAAGTCTGGTTACCGCCGGCATTATCTGTCACTCCTATAGAAACATCCACAGCCTGGGCTAAAAATACCGACGAAATAAACAAAACAAGGAACATCGTAATAGAAAACTTCTTCATAGTACCTCCAAATTATTATTTTAATTGTCTGTTCGGTTTCGGAATTTTTTTATTTAGTTAAAACCATTTTTTTACTTGATGAAAATGAATTATACATTAATCTGTAGAAATAAATTCCGCTGCTCAAAGAATTTCCATCCACTTCAACTTCGTATTCCCCCGCAGGTAATTCTTCGTTTATTAAAGTAATTATTTCTTTACCGAGAATATTATATATTCGTAGAGACGTCATATATGACGTCTCTACATTTGGCAATGTAAATTTTATTTTTGTAACAGGATTAAATGGATTTGGGTAGTTCTGATATAATTCAAAGTTTCCGGGGATTAATTTAATTTCATTGCCGGTAATTTTAATTTCTGATTTATCATTAATAATCCCATCTCCTTCAAATGAATATGAAGCTGATTTCGTCCTCATCTTCAGCAGGATTTCGTAGATTACGCCTTCTTTCATTTTACTGAATCCGGTAAATGCAATATTCAAACTTGAATTCCTGGTATTGTATGCGAACAACCAATCATCAGGCAGGGATGAGACTATTTTTTCAAACGCATAATATTTTTCATCAATATTTAAACTCATTTTAACTGAGGAAATATTATCCGGCTGTTTAATCTCTACCGGGATTCTGATTATATCCCCGTCGACATAGATTTTTCCAAAACAAAGACTGTTTGATAAGGTGGTTTTAGGTTCGATGTTCTCGGGATATTCTCCGTGTACAATAAAATAAAGGATCAGGTATGCATCGAATGCACCAATCATTCCGTTCCGATCTATATCGCAGGCAAGCGAATCATCCGTACCTGGTTCAGGTTTGTTAACCAAACCAACCACACTTTGAAGAATTAAAGATGCATCTATTGCCTGCACTCTTCCATTATTATCAAAATCACCTTTCTTCCTTTCACTTTTAGAAATTGAAAAGACTCCATTACTTACCGCGTATTTGCTGGTATCATCTGAAAGTACAATTTTTAATTTACAGGCAGAAGAAATTAAATCCGGAACAGTAACCAACTCAACGTTATCATTCGGAGTATTTGAGGCAAGTGAGTAATTAAAATTCAATCCGTTATCTGTTGAAAGAAGAATATTTACATTCCCGTAAACATTCTGAGACGACCAGGTAATAGTTTTATTTTCACCAACCAACCATTGGTTGCCGGAATCCGGTGAGCTGATATTAAATTCATAAAAAGAATTAATATCATTTACCAGAGTTTGCCAGTAATTATTCCGGGTTGAAATATCAATTAAATGAATATGATCATAGATGCTGTTTGCATTATTAAAGATGCGCTGCCGCTTAACCAGTTTTCTTTCATTTACATTTTCAAGAGATATCAAATTACTGTTCAATTTGGCAAAAGAGATTCCACCCGAAATATCAAGAAACAGCGCGCTCTGCAGCGGAACTAACCCGTCATTAGCATTGAAGTTTACATTCCTTGTTGTATAACCATCATCATAAGTTGTTAATAGCTGCGTTAAAAACATTATAGGATTATGGAGTGAACTCACTTCAACTTCTCCTTCTCCGATATTTAGCAGTGTAGGTAAAGAGGTTAACAATGCAATCAGGTTTCCATTGTCTCCAAGGTAATTATCGTATGCGCCATAGGTTATAATCTTATTATAATATTTTTCATTTTTGTTCAGATCAGTAAGGTTCCCAAAATAATTCTTGATGTTTTCAGAATAAGTAATCGTGGTATCACCGGAAGTTGATAATCTATTAAAATCTCTTTCCGTTAGAGTCAATCTTCCGTTTTTTGAAATAGCCGAATTAAAATCTCTGGTTATTGTATTAATAATAACACTATCCATATTATCCCAGGTCAGATTCAAATCCCCCATTCTCATTATTTCATACTGAGATTCATCAAACAGGCTGGTAGCAAGACTTCCATACTGATTATTTAAAACCATAAAGCTCCAATCCAGTACAGCCATAGGAGCTCCATGGTGTGGAGTTCCAAGTGCTACCAAACCAAGAACATTATCACCCTGATTGTTATAATTCATATAAGATCTGCTTACCAATCCACCCCGGCTATGACCAACTAAAATTACTTTTCTCCCGGGATGCGATGACAGTACCGGTTGTATAAATTCCGATAATTCCTGAGCGCTTCCGGTGTTGCCATTAAATCCAATTGGAATACTCGTATCCTGTTTCCATACATATACATCATAATTATTAAAAAGAATCTGATTTTTATTTATGAATGATAGTAACGTATCCCAGGCACAATTGACAGAAGACATTTCAGCATAATCACCATGAATTAAAATGATCGGAGTTTTGTAAGAAGTTGCGACAGATGGATAAACCAACCTGATTGCTTCCGATTTTGACTTTAATATTACAAAATCAACTGTATCTGAACATTCATTATAGCTCTCATCCCCAAGGAATAGATATCTTATTAAATAGTTACCTAAAGGTATATCTCTTAATGGAATATAATATACACTTCCGAATCCTTCATCATTTGTAATTTGTTCGGTTAAAGAAACATCATCTGTTATATTACGCCATTCACCATTAACAAATACCTGAAACCCAATGATTTTATTTGTAAGAGGAAGCCATTGTAAATCCCATTGATCGAAATACTCAAGTATTGCGCTTAGCTTAACAGCACATTCCCTTTTGCATTCAGCATCAGTAATACTTTCAGGATTTATTCTTGTTTGAATTTTTGATTCACCGATTTTAAATCCTCTAACCTCCGACCAGTTTGCATTTGAAAAATCAGCCGGGTTGCCTGTTATATCTTTTGCAGCAACTCTCCAGTAATAAATCCCTTTATTAAATTGATGAGAAATGTTTGTTCCGTTCAATTCTGATGACCACTCCAAAGGATTAAAGCTGCTTACTTTTGAAACCTCTATCCTGTAAAAAGAAATAGCGGATTGACAATTTTCTTCACTTATTGCCTGCCATGAAAAATCAACTGAATATGAAGTCTGCTTATAATCAGCTTTGTCAGCTGGTTGATTCAGAACCACTGTACCAGGAAGATCATTATCATAAACCTGCAATGCACTTGAAGTAATAAGCAGGGTGCTGCTCCCTTCTTCGTAAACCTGAAATATGTAACTCGGATTATTTGCTGCCACGTCGAAACCATTCATCTGTCTAATAGTACTTGCTGAAATATCATTAATCCATGGAGCAGTCCATGTTGCATAACCTGTCCCTAATAAATTTATTGTTATAGATACCTCACCCATATAATCATTACCAGTCGCATCATATTCATAAATCTTAGCTGTAAATTTTGAACCGCTTGAATACCCGCTGGTTCGGATATAAATCCTGACATTATCACATGCATCAGCCTGGGTAATTGCTGTAAGTCCAAGGCTGTTTCGCCATTCAGCAGTAGTTACAGAAGATGCAAGTATAATTATTTCATTATCCGAATTATTCAGATGTGTTTTATTTGTTGCAGATAATAACAGATTAAGAATGGAAAGAAATACCACGATAAAATATTTCTTCATGTTCTCTCTTTTTCAAAAGTATAGAAACTTCACCCTTAATATAAAACATTTTCATAAAAGATATCTTTATCAACAAAGTATTTTCACATCCGTTTTTATTCTCTTGTGACTATGGATAAACAACTTAAGTTAAAAACAACATTAAGCGGCTGTTATTTTAACAGCAACATACTTTTTAAATCACGGTAAACTTTATCGCCTGTTAAAGAACCAGCGCTTATCGAATAAATATAAAATCCCGAAGGTAAGTCACTACCATCGAATTCTATTTCACTACTTCCCGCGCTTACATTTTGATTTAATATTTCCTTTTCCTCCTGTCCCAGTAAATTATATACTACAATCTTTACTTTACTATCTACAGGAATTGAAAATTTGATTATTGTTACAGGGTTAAAAGGATTCGGATAATTCTGATATAAAATAAAATCATTAGGTGTTGTCAACTTCTCTATGTTCAATAACTCAATTGAGCGATTATTTATGAGAATTGATTCTCCAGACTTAACCAAATCATTTACTATCAAACCGCCAAAAGCATCTGTTATTTTTAATTCTGTTCCTACCACTTTAATTGTTACCGGATATACAGCAGAACTTATCCGTATCTCTTTTGTACCAGAATTCAACCCTTCGACTAACCTGTCTGTAGTGAACCTGAAATCGAATATTCCATCGGGCGGTAATGGCGGCAGTTCATATTTATCAAGATTAAATTCGTTTTCAGAAATATATAGTACTCCGGTTCTGCCGGAAGCATCAGTCAATTCAATACGTGACCATTCTTTGCTAATGCTAATTGCAGGAATATTTTCAGTTTGCTCTTTACTTAATGCAGGATAAACAATTGTTCCGTCCTGATTAGCTTTTACCCAATACCCTTTGCCGCTTTCAAGTGTAGTTGCAGCAACATAACCGTTATTATATCCATAGAATGATGAAGTTATTATTCCTGCAGGGACTGTATTTATATTTCCCACAGAATAATTGTTTTCGTAAATACTAACGATATTCCATCCTTGTGTAATTGGAACATCACCGGCAAATTTAGAACCGCAAACATTAATAGTAGCGGGGTTAGGATATTTCAACCAATAACCTTTCCCCTGTTCAAATGTTGTTGCAGTTATGTACCCGTTATTATAACCAAATGCATTAGAAACAGCATCAGGGAAAATTGAAGCAATACTCATATCGGTGGTTAATATCGGAATAGATATAATATTCCAGCCATTGAGCAGAACAACATCACTACAAAGTGCCCCGGAATTAATATCAATTAAAGGAGAAACACAGAAATTAGAATTATTTCCTTCTTCAGTTTCAGGAATACTGTTATATAAATCTAAAATTACTCCATAATAATATTGTCCGTCGGGAACACCTGTAACAGATCGGATTGAATTATAGTAGTAATTTCCACCGGGAGCAAACTCAGTTGGATTTAACCATTCTGCAATATTAAAATCATCCGCAGTAATATTTGCATCTGAAGAAAGAAATTCACCAACCCAAAAACCATCTGCCGGAATAGTACCCGCAGTTCCGTTATTAGTAATGGTAAAATCATAATGAATCTCGGGAAGAACGGGATCGGAAACAGTTATAACAGAAACAGACAGATCATAATTATCTGTCATTCCACTGCTAACCTGAATCTGAGGAGTGGAAAGTGAAATAGCATTATTAGCCCTGTCAACATCAGCAATAGCGTTAGTATGGTCAAGTATTACTCCTAAATAATAATTACCATCAGGAACACCACTGAATGTAATAATTGGAGCGGAACTCCACGTCGCAGACGATTCTACCTGAAATTCATTTATAAAACTATAAATCAAATAATCCGATTCGGTAACGGTTAAATCTTCTGACAAATAAATACCTGTGTAGAAACTATTAATTGGAATAGTGCCGCTGCCTCCTATATTAACACAATTAAAAGAGCATTGTATTTCCGGTCCGATCGCATCATAAATTTCTAAACCGTAAACTAATAAATCAAAGTTACCTGCTGTTCCACCACCAACTTGTATTTGTGGAGTAGAAAGTGCAATTGTATTATTACCTCTGTTCACATCCGCCAAGGCTTCGGTTGGGTCAACAATTATTCCCAAATAATAATTACCATCCGGGACCCCGCTAATTGTAATTGTAGGTGAAGCATTCCAGTTGTATCCTGGTGTCATATCAAAAGGATTCATACTACTGTTAATTAAATAATCTGATGTAGTAATATTCAGGTCATCCGACAAATATTCATTTATGTAAAAACTGTTTGCAGGTATAGTTCCACTGCTCCCCATATTACTAACTTCATAATGATATTGAATGTCAGGTCCGGTCGCATCATAAATTTCTAAACCATAAACAGATAAATCAAAGTTATTCGGCGGATTATTAATTATCACTTCAGGACTGTTCGAAACTCTTGTGTTGTTATTTTCATACATTTCCCCTACTGTATTGTCCGGATCGACTATTGCACCCAAATAATATGTGCCGTTGGGAAAAGCAGAAACATTATAATTGTTAATCGTAAAAGTATTAGTTTCTCCGAGAACAAACGTCGCGTTTTGCCAGTTGTTTAGTAACATATCCGATGTGGTTATTTCAACATCAGTTGATAGATATGTTGAAAGATTAGCAATTATATTACCGGCACTTGATTGGCATAATACTCTTACATTGTAAGATATTTCAGGCCCTTCACCATCAGATACAGCCATGTCAAACAGGTATAAATCAGTATTGTTTGTCGCAATTGAAATTTGTGGAGTTGTATAGCTGAAATTATTTGATTCATTAGTTTCGACGACAGCAAAATCAGCATCTGTAAGCACACCAAGATAATAATAGTTATCAGGTAAACCCGATAAGTTCAGTCCAACCACTTGCCTGGTAACTTCACCTCCGAAAACGGGTACATTATCAATGTACGATGCCATTAAATAATCACTGGTATTTATTTTTGTATCAGTTGAGAGATAGATATTACTCCAGATTGTTGTAACAGGGTCAGCGGCAAATGTACCATTGTTTCTTATTGTGTATTCAAAATTAATTGGATTTGTATTTTGGGTTAGTACAATACTTGTGATCTCGAAATCATAATCGTTGGTAAAGGTACCTATTGTTATATTTGAATTCCAGGCACGGAATATATTATTATTTTCATCTGTTTCAGTAAATACATCAGTCGCATCAATTTTAAGTATTAAGTTATATGTCCCATCAGGAAAGCCTGTAACATTTGCTTCCTGATAGCTTAAAAAAAGATATCTAAATCCCGGTTCGATATTGTTTGCAAGAAGTCCGCCCCAGCAAAAATAATCTGAAGCATCAAGTATATTATCTAAAGAAAGATAAGCGTCAATTGCAATTGTTCCACCCGGTATCATATCTGTTCCATTGTTTTTAAATCTTAGATTAAAAGAAATTACGGGACTTCTTGAAACACTTATCCAGGCATCAGAAATTTCCAGATCAACACCAGTAGTGGTTCTGTTTATTTTTTCCTTTTGAATATTAGTGTTTTTATTTAAACCTGCATCTTCGGCAGCAACTTCAATTGTTTGACCAATAATTTTTCTATTCCTATCATTTCCTGCAGGCAGATTTTGAGGTGTAACGTTTTCCGTATTCGTAATCTTCCCATTTTTAATGGTTACTTTTAATAAAGGAGATCCTTTGGGTGCATTATTTCCAACTGGATTATTTTGGGCAAAAAGGAATGAACTAATTATAATCAAAAATAGAAAGGATCTCATAATCACCTCAGGTTTATTTTAATTATGTTATTTCAGGATTAATAATTTTTTACTTTCAGAAAATTTACCAACCGTAAGCTTGTAAATATAGATTCCACTTGTTAGTTGACCATTAGAAACAGAAAGCTGGTTACAATAAGCGCCGGCTTCCCTGAATTCATCTACCAATGCAACCACTTCTTTACCAAGAACATCATAAATTTTTAATGATACCTGACCGGCTACCGGTATTTGCCAACTGATTGTAGTGGTTGGATTAAACGGATTGGGATAATTCTGATATAATTTAAACTGCTCAGGTATTGTTACTTTTTCTATTCTTAAAGATTCAATTGAAGGATTATTAATTGTTAATGACCCGCCGGGCTTAATCAATTCATTTATTATTTTTCCTCCGATTAAATCAGTTATTTTCAATTCGGCTCCTATTACAATAATTGTAACCGGGTACTCTGCCGAATTGATTCTAACGTCTTTGGAACCAGAAAATAATTCTTCAACGTACCTGTCGCCGGCAAACCTTAAATCAAAAACTCCGGCGGGTGGAACCGGCGGCAGTTCAAAATTACTCAGGTCTGTTTCATTGTTCGAAATAAATAAAACTCCCTCCTTCCCTCCTGCATCGGTTATCTGCAACCGTGCCCAGTCGCTGCTTATTTCAGTAGCAGTATAATTTTCCTTTGCACTTCCACTGCCCGCAAGGTTAATAACACCGGATTGATTTACTTTTATCCAGTACCCTTTCCCGCTTTTCAAAGTATCCGGAACTACATAGCCATTGTTGTAACCAAAAAAGTTAGCAGTGATTATTCCTGCCGGTAAAGTTGAAATATTAGAAACCGCTATGTTCTTTTCGGATAGCCCTATAATATTCCACCCGACGGATAGATTTATGTTCTGTGTTGATTTTAAACCAGTCAGTTCAACCGACGGAGTTGCACCGTTTGCAAACTTAAGCCAATAGCCGCTGCCATTTTCAAATGAAGAAGCAATACTGTACCCGCTATTATACCTGAAAGCATTTGAAGCGGCGTAAGGAAAGACAGAACTTACTTCCATGTTATCAAGAGTCAAAGGAATGGATATTAAGTTCCATCCTGTGGCAATTGCTATAATGCTTCTTTCCATTAAATATGAATTCAGCATATCCTGGTTAATGAATCCGGAATTCAGAGTCATAGTTGTGTTATTGCTTTTTCCAATTGGACCGGCTTGCCCGGTTGTACTTACTACTTTATAATTTGCTGATGTGCCTGAATTACTTCCCTGGCTGAACGCAGGATTTTTAATTTTGTAATTAGTGCTTGATTGAGATAGTATAATAGTACTAAACAATGCAAGCATTATAAATAAAACTTTCAATTTCATTTAATTCTCCTTAAGATTTATTTAGCTACAGGCATCATATTTAAATCTTTAGCCTTTTGCATTTCTTCAGATCTTTTAGTTTGCTCATAATTAATTCCTAATTCTCTTGCAGCTCCGAACAGTTCAGGGAAAATATATTTACCTCTTTCTGTTGTTGGCTTATCAACTTCAACTTCAATTGGATGAGCAACAGCGTAAGCATCTTTTCTTATACCGGTTACCTGCCAGGAAATTTCTAATCCTGAAGTACCGCCTGAAATTTTAAACCTATTGTTTGAAATTTTTTCTGCAATATAAACCTGGGCGTAACCGCCAATGCATGTAAGTTGGTAACGGAAATCTTTATTAAGAGCTTCGAACCAATCCGGTAATTCAATAATGGCTTCACCGGAAGCATTTAGTATAACAGTCCCATCATAAATATTTTTCATATCAGGAGATTCAACAAATGAATGCTGAAGATATTTGTTTTCAGGATCGAGTGGATGATCAATCTTAAAAGCACCTGCTGATTTTGACACTGTTCCCCATACAGTTACATTACCATCGAAACCGCCAGCATTACCGCCACGATTCATTCCATAGATGGAATATGCAGAAGTAGAATTTGCATAACCGCATACTCCATATTCTCCCATCCCTGCAACACCAACATTAGCACTGCTACCATAAACACCATAACCTGGTCCTCCTCCATAAACGCCATATGTATAACCGGTATTTGATGCCACACCGCATATACCACAATATTGCGATAAACCATAAACACCGTAGTAACCAGCCTGTGCGTACACACCATAATTAGTTTCGGTGCTGCTGCTGCCACCTATACTCCACAATCCCGTATAAGTACCGGTAGTCTTGGCTCCGTAATAACCTTCACCCCAAATGCCATAACCGTCACGTGCAATACCATAAACTCCTTTTCCGGATTCACCGGAACCTCCACTGCTTCCTTCAACACCTGTGGTAGATGTAGAAAATCCGCTAACACCTTTTCCTGATTCGGATTGTCCCGCTACACCAGTACCTGAAACAGATTGTCCCTGTGCCCCAACACCTTCTGATGAATAACCATATGTCCCAACTAATGTTCCTGTTCCGTTTATTCCTATACTGCCGTTACCACGAACTCCATATCCGTTTGTAGATTCTCCAAATACTCCTGCGCTTGAAACGGAAGAACCATATACTCCGTTACTTGTTCCCGATGTGCCCATTACTCCATACCCATTATTGGATACAGCATAAACACCTGCTGCATTTCCGCTTGCATAAATTCCAGTCCCTCCTTCGCCATATAAACCATAACCGTTGGGAGAAACACCTTTTACACCAATTGCATTTCCACCTATGCCGGTACTCGTTCCCAGTACACCGGTGTTTGACACTGAAGCACCTTCAAGTCCGTTTCCGCTTCCTGCATTCTGTACATTTAATCCATATGTTGAATTTGTGTTTGACCAACTTTCACCATAATGATTATGAACTGTTGAACCGCCATCGTCTGTACCATCTGCAAAACCACCCGGAACATCTTTAAGTTTATTCCAGCTTACAAGATCATCTGTTTGGTTTATTGTTCCGTCGTTTGTAGCGAGATCATTTTTTAAGGGAAGATTAATTGCAACATTTGGCCCGGTTTGACTGCTTATTGATAATCCACCGCCAACAGTAATATCAACTATTCCGTTGTCAACTCCATCTGCAAAACCGGCAGGAACATCTTTCAACTTTGTCCAGTTTACAGGATCATCAGTTTCATTTGGAGCGCCATCATTTGCGTTAGTATTCAATTCAACTGTGGCTGTTGGACCTGTAGGATTTGTAACTGTTATTCCATTTCCCCCGTTTATCTGTGTTATTCCGCTTGTTGATGAACCAACGTCATCTGTACCATCTGCAAAGTCTGCCGGTATATCTTTTATCTTTGTCCAGCTTATTGGGTCTTCTGTTTGATTTACTGTTCCGTCATTTCCCTGCAAATCTGTCTTTAGCGGATAAATTGAATTATGGTTATGATCTGATAATGAAAAGCTTGATGATGGCAACCCGTTTAATGTAACTGCGTCTGCTGACTTAAATGAATAACCTACGCTTGTAAGTTTTTGTCTTGGTGTCATTTCCGGATCTGTTCCTACCTGTACACCAAGATATTTAATTGTCCCATCGAAAATGTAAAACGGAACCGGGTTAACAAATCCAAGCTGAACACTGAACAAACCATGAGAAACCGTTACTGATTGGGTTTCTGTCCAGAGTGCTGATGAACCCGTAGCATCATTATAAAGATTAAAATTAATAGTATAAGTACCGGTAAGCGGTGTTCCGCCTGCATCGGTTAGCATTCCCTGGTAATTAATCTGCTGTGGTATCTGGGCAATTAACA
>QZKB01000173.1 GCA_003599415.1 Ignavibacteriales bacterium
GTGCGGGATTCGAACCCGCGATCTCCGCCTTGAGAGGGCGGCGTCCTAAGCCACTAGACGAACGCGCCGAAGACAAATGTTTGTCTTCTTCTTTCTTACGATGTGAAATTTAATAAAAGCAAATTTCCTATCCAAGAAATAATTAAAAAACTTTTTTGATTTATTTTCTGTTTCAATGTAAGTTTATTCAAACAATTATATTTAGATGAGGAAGAACACATGAAATATATCCTGACTTTCATTTTCATTATTCAGACCTTTACTATATTCGCACAGGAAAATATTAAAAATGATTTCGTAAAGGTAGCCGATAACATGAAATTCCCAGAAGGCCCGGCCTGGGATGGGAAAAATACTGTTTATGTTTCTAATTGTTATGGCACATGGATAACACGAATAAAACCGGATAAATGCGATTCGTTTGTTGTTGCTCCTACTAATCCTATCCCATTTGAAAAAACAAATGGATTAGCTTTTAACAAGGATAATTATTTATATGCCTGTGACTATGGTAAAGGCGCAATCTTAAAATTTAATAAAGATGGTAATTGTGAATTAGTTACTGATGGTTACCTTGGGAAAAAATTTAACAGGCCTAATGATTTAGCGTTCGATAAGAATGGAAATCTTTATTTTACCGATCCTAAATCATATGATAAGAATATTCCTGACGGCGTTGTTTATAAGATTAACAAAAAGAATAAAAAAGTTTCTGTTGCTTACTCAGGATTATGTTTTCCAAATGGAATTGCTTTTTCAAAAGACGGGAAAAAATTATTTGTGTGCGAATCTGCCAAAGAAAGGGTTCTTCAATTCAAAATAAAGAAAGATGGAACACTGACTAAACCAGTGGAATTTATTCATTTGCCTGGTGGTGATCCGGACGGAATTGCATTCGATGTTGAAGGTAATTTATACATTGCTCACTTTGGCGGGCAGGCAATAATAGTAGTTAAACCTGATGGTTCAATTAAAGAAAAAATCACAACTCCCGGAAAGAAACCAAGTAACGTAGAATTTGCTGGCAAAGATCTTAAGACGCTTTATATTACAGAAGACGAAACTAATGCCGTTTATAGAAAAGAAGTTGGCGTTGCAGGATTAAAACTCTTTAGCCTGCCGTAATTGTTCTTTTAATCGGGAATGAAATTATAAAGCTTGTACCCGGTTTTTCATTGGTTTGCAACCTTGAAGGACTAAGCACTTTAATATTTCCGTTATGCTTTTTAATTATTTGATTTACAAGCGAAAGCCCCAGACCTGTTCCTTCATAACCTTTATGCTTAATGTTTGAAGCGCGGTAAAATTCATCAAATATTTTTTCCTGGTCGCTTACCGGAATACCGATCCCGTTATCACAAATTTCAATTACACAATTCTCATTCTCTTTTCTCAGGATCATTTCTACTCTACCGTTGTCTCCAACATATTTTATTGCGTTATTCAGGATGTTTGACAATGCGATTTCAATTAATACATGATCACCAAATAATTTTGCATTTTCTTCGCAGTCTTTCTTTAATACTAATTCAATGTTTTTGGAATCAGCTACAACTTTTTGTTTGGAGATTATTGATTCTGCAATTTCAACTATAGAAATTTCTTCATCTGCAATTTCATCTAACAACCTTAACTTTGAAATATGAAGAACATTATTTATCATTTTTATTGCTTCATCTGTTCTTGTCTTTGCGCGTAATAATTTTTCTTCCACTTCCCTGCTTACCGGACCCACATAATTTTTAATTATAAGATCGATATATGATTCAACCGCAGCAATTGGTGATTTAATCTCGTGCACAATTCCTATTACATATTTTTGTTTGACTTTTTCCGCTTCATTAAGTTTTTCAATTGATTCCCATAATTTCTGTTCCTGTTCATATAATTGTCTTGCAATCTTGTTCGCAAGAAAAACGCTTACGTACATCATCAGGCTGAAAACCACGAGAACAATTAAAATAAAATGAAGGTTATCATAAATTGGAACAGTTAATACACCGGCTATGTTATGATGCTGAATAATTCCATAATATTCAAAAAGTACCAATGCCGAAAAAGATATTATAACGGCAGTTGCTATACTGTAAATAACAATTCCCGGCAGGATGAGGCTTCCGATTATCATATGGAAGATATAAAACATATAAAGCGGATTTTCTATTCCACCGCTGTAATGTATTAGTGATGTTAGAGAAACTAAATCAAGAATCATCATCAGCAATGAAAGATGAAGATTATTGAAACTGGTTTGAGGTGTTACAAATTTCCTTAACCAATGGATTACAAGATTATATCCAAGGATTGAAAGCATTATAAATACAATAGCCGTAATCTGGATTTTAGTTAGTGGCAATTCAAGAACAAATTCAATTCCAACTAGCAGGAATAAAAGCATTATTACCGCTGCATATCTTAGTTTAATAAACCAAAGATTTCTTCTCCGGATTGCATTCCAGAATTCTTCGTGATGTTGTGCCCAGGCAGGTATAAGTGTAATCATAGTTAAATGTAGAGACGTCCCGTTGGGACGTCTCGTTAATTTTAGGCGATATATTTACCGCGTTTTGTATAATGCGTATGCAACAATTTATGTGACAGATGTCCGCATGGACCTTCAGTTAAGAATTTCTCATAAATTTTCTGTACATAAGGATTCTCATGAGATTTTCTTAAACCTAATGATTCATCTTCATTGTAAATTGCTTCTGCACGTTTCTTTCTTATTTCAAGTGAAGTTGGAATAGGTTGACCACCACCACCAATGCAACCGCCAGGACAAGCCATAATTTCAATGAAGTGAACATCGTTCAGTTCACCACGCTGCAGCATTTCCATAACTTTCTTTGCATTAGCAGTACCGTGAGCAACCATAAATTTAACTTCAGCGCCTTCAAGCCAGCTATATTCGGGTACGCAGCCTTCTAATTTAACTGAAGCCTGTTTGATTCCTTCCATACCGCGGCAAGGAGTAATATTCAGGTTCTCAAATGGTACTTGTCTGCCGGTAACAAGTTCGTAAACTGTTCTTAAAGCAGCTTCCATTACACCACCGGTAGCGCCAAAAATTAATCCTGCGCCTGAAGCGTCACCAAACGGATCATCAAAATGACTCTTTGGCATTTCCGGTAAATGAATACCTGCTTCTTTAATCATCTTTGCAAGTTCACGAGTTGTCAACCCAAAATCAACATCTCTGTAACCGGATGCATTCATTTCAGGCCTGTTGCATTCAAATTTCTTTGCTGCGCAAGGCATTAAGGCAACAGATACGATATTAGCAGGATCAACACCAGCTTCTTTTGCATAGAATGTTTTTATTAATGCACCGAACATCTGCTGAGGAGATTTTGCTGATGAAAGGTAATCTAAATATTCAGGATAAAAATGTTCAATGAACTTAACCCATCCCGGTGAACAGGAAGTAAACTGAGGTAACTTCACGCTTGTATCTTTATCAACTAAAGCTGCTTTTAATCTGTGTAAAAGTTCTGTACCTTCTTCCATAATAGTAAGATCAGCCGTAAAGTTGGTATCAAATACTCTATCGAAACCAATTCTTCTTAAAGCTGTGTTCATTTCTCCTGTTAAAGAATTTCCGGGTTCTAATCCGAATTCTTCACCAATTCCTGCTCTCGGAGATGGTGCAGTTTGAATTACAACATGTTTTGTAGGATCATCAATAGCAGCCCATATTTCATCTGATGGATCATTCGCTCTTAATGCAGCAGTTGGGCAACGGTTTATACATTGGCCGCAATTAATACAAATTACATCTGCAAGTGGTTTATCCAGAAAAGTACCGATGTGAGTTTTATTTCCTCTGTCAATGGCTTCAAGAACACCAACTTCCTGTAGATCGATACAGGTTCTAACACATCTCTTGCAAAGAATGCATTTGTTCATATCACGAATAACCGATGGAGAAGATTTATCGATTTCGTATTTCTCTTCTTTTACGTGACCAAAATTATAAGTATCAACTCCATATTCTTTGGCAAGTGATTGAAGTTCACAATTCTGATTTCTGAAACATGAATAACATTCACCATGATGTTCGCTTAAAAGCAGATCAATAATGTGTCTTCTTGCTTTGCGAACCATTGGTGTTGAAGTTTTAATCTTCATTGGATTTGTAATTGGAAATGCACAGGCAGCCTGTAATGTTCTCATACCTTCAACTTCAACAACGCAAACACGGCAAACACCGGCAACACATAAATCCGGGTGATGACAAAGCGTAGGAACATGAATCTGGTTAGCTTTGCATGCATCAAGAATTGTCGTACCGAATGGAACGGAGACTTTCTTCTCATTTATTTCAACTGTAACAGTTCCACCTATTGTAGTTGTATCCTTAGGTATTTCTACATGATGAGCTTTCTGGCTTACAGGTGCTCTTAACTGATCTTTAACTTTTGGTTTACTTTCCATTGTGACCTCCGAAGCCATTTTTGTTGAATAGTTCTTCTTTGAAGTTTTCAAGAATTGATAAGAATGCATTTGGACTTGATTGACCCAATCCGCATTTTGATGCTACCTGCATTGTTTTAGCCAGGTCTTTCATCTTAGCTATTTCTGCAAAAGTGAAAATACCTTTTTCAATGTTCTCAACACATTCAAGTAATTTAACATTTCCAACTCTGCAGGGTGTACACTGTCCACAGGATTCTTCAACAAAAAATTCAAGGAAGTTTTTAAGGATTTTAACCATACTTCTGCTTTCGTTAAATATCATAATGCTTCCACCGGTTGCCACATCTTCATAAGCTAAAGTTCTTTCAAACTGAGATTTTGGAATACAAACTCCGGAAGCCCCGCCAATCTGAACAGCTTTGGTATTTTTTGCCCCGACTTTTTCAAGCATATCTTTTATCTTTGTTCCCCATGGCAATTCATAAACACCTGGTTTTTCGCAATCACCTGAGATTGAAAATAGTTTTGAACCTGATGATTTGCTTGTACCATGTTTAGCATACCATTCACCGCCTTTTAATAAAATGTGAGGAACAGTAGCAAGTGTTTCAACATTATTAACTGTAGTTGGTCTTCCCCAGAAACCTGTATTTACAGGGTAAGGAGGACGGTTTCGGGCTTCACCACGATGCCCTTCAAGAGATTCAATCAATGCAGTTTCTTCACCGCATACATAAGCGCCCGAACCCATACGAATAAAGATATCGTAACTGTAACCTGATCCTAAAATATTTTCGCCAAGCAGGTTATCTTTTCTCATAACTTCAAGATAATCCTTTAACGGCTGAAGCATATATTCATATTCACCACGAAGGTAAACAATTCCTAATTTAGCTCCGATTGTATATCCTGCAACTACCATTCCGTCAAAAACCAGTTCAGGATATTCAAGTAACAGCACTCTATCCTTAAATGTACCTGGTTCGCCTTCATCGGCGTTACAAACAACATATTTTTCATCTGCAACTGCAGCAGCAACAAGCATCCATTTAGTAGCTGTAGGAAATCCTGCGCCGCCTCTTCCTTTTAATTTTGATTCCCTTAATTCGAAAAGAATATTTTCTCTTCCGATTTCAAGAGCTTTTTTAATTCCTTCTCCACGGCTGTATTTTGAAAATATAACTGAACCTTCGCGGGGAGGATTTGCTTTACCTAAATTAACATTATCCATTCTTCCTCCTACTTAACTTCGTTTAATATTTGAACAGCTTTTTCCGGAGTAAGGTGACTGTAAACTCTGTCGTTTACTATCATAGCCGGACCCTGGTCGCACATACCAAGACAATTAGCATATTCTAAAGTAATACGTTTGTCTTTAGTTGTTTCGCCGAATTTAATACCGAGTTCTCTTTCAATTGCATTTGCAACATTTGCTTTGCCTGCAAGATCACATGTAATTGTCTGGCAAAGACGAACAATATTTCTGCCTTTCGGTTCGGAAGTAAGGAATGAATAAAAAGAAATCACACTATAAACTTCAACAGGATGAATACCAAGAAGGCGTGCAATTTCCTGCTGGGCAAAATCCGAAACATATTTATGTTTTTTCTGTATTGCCTGAAGGATAGGCATCAATGCGGTTCTGTCTGACCCGTACTGTTCAATTAATCCTTCAAGTTCTTCTGTCAACGCATTTTTTTCTAAGACTAACATTGTTACTCCTTTACCTTTTGGTGAACTAACAATTTATCTACTTTCTGAATCAGTTCTTCAGGTGAAATTGGTTTTTCAACAAAGTCATCAACGGGGACCAATTCGCCGGCTGCGTAATCCATTCCAATTGCTTTAGAAACTGAAGTGTACATCAGTATAGGAGTAGTGATTTTGTTTCTGCGGAATTTCTGAGCTAAAAAGAAACCGTCATCCGGCTCATCCATCATAACATCTAGGATGATCAGATCAGGTTTGTTTTTGATAACGATTTCGTATCCGTCTTTTGGATTTGATGCTGTAATAACCTGGTGGCCTTTGGATTTAAGGACAAGACTACTTGCATCCTGGATATCGGGATCGTCATCGATGATTGCGATAAGTGCCATAGTTTTTCTCCGATTTAGAGTTTGGTTTAGTTTTACAATTAGTTGATTGCTATTTATTAAAATCCATTAAAACGAACTCATTAGCTCTATCAATTGCCAAAAGAATATATTTGAGTCACGAATATCTTATTTTATTTTGAATCTTACTATAAAAATTTTTCTAATAACGACTTTCAACTTATCTAATTTTATTCTACCGGAAGGTAGATTAAAAATGTGGTTCCCACACCGTATTCGCTTTCTACTTTAATTTTTCCATTATACGATTCAACAATTCTTTTTACAATCGATAAACCTAAACCTGTACCGCTTATGTTACGGGTTTTTTCATTTTTAGCGCGGAAGAATTCCTGGAAAAGTTTTGCTTTTTCTTCCGGCTTCATTCCAATGCCTGTATCGGATATTTTTAGAACAAGATGGTTTTTCGTCCTGTTCAAATCAATATTTATTGCGCCGTTTTCCTTATTATACTTTACGCCGTTACTTATTATGTTTGTCAATAAACGAATGATTTCATTCTGATCTGCTTTAATTTTTGTTTCTGTTGTCTGAATATTTTGGTTTACAGTAATTCCTTTCTTCTTTAATTCAAATTCCATAAAATCTATTGTCGATTTAAGTGAATCAACAATATCAATTTCTTTTATTTCGCGCTGCTGTCTTTTCAATTCCATTCTTGAAATGTCAAGCAGGTCATTTACCATTGCAAGCAAGCCATTCAGCCTTGTAAAAGAACGATTCAGATAATCTTTTTCCTGTTCTTTTGTAACACCAACACTTTCATCAAGTATAAGTCTTATAAAACCAATAACAGCCGCCATCGGTGCTTTCAATTCATGCGCAACCATAGAAACAAACTGGGATTTAATCTCCTCAACTTTTTTCATCTCAGTTATATTTTTAAGAACAGTAACTACACCCGCAAGTGATCCGCTTGCATCCGGTACGGCAGAACAGGTTGCTTCTACTATTAATTCTTTATCCGGTTTTAGTTCAACCTGTGTCGAGAATGACGAAGAGATATATTCTTTTGAAGATATGAATTGATTTATTATGTCGGTTATTTGTTTCGGGAGGAGATCAAGAATTACATCACCGATAAACAATTCGTTTAACCCAAGGAAGTTCATAGCAGCAGAATTAAACAGAACAAGTTCCCCTGTTTTGTTTACAACTAGAACAGCTTCGTTAATTGAATTAATTATCGTTCTTAATCTTGATTTCTCATAAGCAACTTCAAGCATTCGTTCTTCACGTTCTTTTTTAAGCTGCTCAGCTTCAAGAATCAGAAGCCGTCTTTCGTAACCGCGCTCAAGCTGCTGTAAAAGTTCTTCGGGAGTAAAAGGTTTTGGAATGTAACTGTATGCTCCCAGTTTAGTGGATTCAATTGCAGTTTCGTAACTTGCAAAAGCAGTAGCAATAAAGCATACAGTATTCGGTTGAATCTTTTTAAATTCTTTAAGGACTTCAATGCCGTCCATGTCAGGCATTTTAAGATCAATTAATGCAAGATCAAATTCCTGCTGACGGGCCAAAGCAAGTCCATCGGTACCGTTTTCTGCGGTTTCCGCAATATAACCCTCGCTTTCAAGAAGTCGTTTTGTACCAAGCCTAAGACCTCTTTCATCATCGATGATCAGTATGTGAGGTTTCCCGTCTTCCATCCGTAACCTTTTCGGAGGATTAGTGGATAAAATTTTTAATTACATAAAAAAATAGTGACAGAAACAATCAGTTACTAACAATTATTACACGGTTTCGAAAAAAGCTTCCAGTTTTTTAAGCAATTCCTCTTCAACAATCGGTTTGTTCAGAAGCGCATCGGCTTTAATCCATTCTTTTTCCTCTGATGTTGAAGTACCAAATTTGAAACCGGTAACATATGTTGCTGATGTAAGAATGAATACAGGTATGTTTTTGCCGTACAGGTCTCTTTTTATTTTATGGCAAAGAATAAAACCCGAGTCATGTTCTTCCATTATTAAATCTATTACTGCAGCATCCGGTTTTTCTTTTTTGAAAACATTCCAACCATCTTCAACATTTTCTGCAGTAACTATTTTAAATCCTTTTGCTTGCAAAATTGTTTTGTGTTGTTCCAGTAAATCGATATCGTCATCAACCAATAATATCTTTTTCACTTTGTCTTGAATAGCCATTTCATTGACTCCTTAATTCGTAATTATTTGATTCGCAGTTAAATTTATAGGCAGCTTTATTGTAAACGTAGTTCCTTCACCACTTATGCTTTGCACTTTAATATCGCCACGGTGCATTTTAATAATTCCGTAAGTTATAGGCAAACCAAGTCCTGTTCCTTTACCCATCTTCTTTGTTGTAAAAAACGGGGTAAACAATTTGCTCATGTAATCTTTCGGAATACCGCATCCACTGTCAGCAATATCAATTACAAGTTGTTCATTCACTTTAGTAATGCGGATTTCAATTTTTTTATTCGGCCTGTCTTCCATTGCTTCACAGGCATTATTTATAATATTCAGAAAGACCTGCTTTATCTGGTCTTCATCTGCCCGTATTACGGGCTCATCAACATCATTATGAAGCGAGATTGAGATACCTTTAAATGCAGGGTTAATAAAAATAGTTTTAACAATGGATGATATAATTTCAATAATATTAACATCTGCTAATTTTAATTTTCCCTGCCGCGCAAAATTTAAAAGATCAGCAACTATATTTTTACAGCGTTTCGCTTCATCAAGAATAAGACCCAGATCTTCACTGTACTGTTTTCCGCTCTCAAGTTTTGATAACTCTTTATTCAGCATTGATGAATAAAGCATTATCGTTCCGAGAGGATTATTAATTTCATGCGCAACACCGGCAGCCAGCTGACCAATAGAAGCCAACTTCTCGGCTGAATGAAGCTGTTCCTGTGTTGTCTTAAGATCATCATAAGCCTTTTCTAGTTTATCAATTAGAAACGGAAGGCACATTTCATCTTCGGCAAGACCTTTTGCAATTGCAATCGCATATTCGCGACAGCTTTCATAACCGCATGCGGTACAATTCAATTCGTCCTGTTTTGATAATTTATTTGTCTGAGCAAGAATTTCCTTAATCTTTTCCTCACTAGGCATTGGCTTTCGCTGATGCTTATAAGAAAAATCCCTTGTAAAATCAATTGTCCTGCTGTTATAAATATTACTCTTCCAGATTTGTTTATCAACTAGATTAGCTTTCTCATCAATATATTTAATAACCTTTTCACGTCTGAAGTAATAATTATAATCGCTGTCAATTGCCGGTCCGCTTATGCAGCCTTCACAAAAAAGCACATCAACCAATTTTGCATTTAGCTGGTGATCTGCTATCTCGTGCATTATCTCAACAACTTTATCTTTCCCTTCAACTACAATAATTTCTTTTTCAAGAATGTCAGTTGAAATGTTTGCAGTTTTTAATAAACCACCTGCTAAAGGAAAACTTTTACCAAGGTTTGCATAGGGAGGATCAAGTTCAGAGTCTTCAATCTCCAAAAGATTAATCTCTTTAATAAGGAATAATTCTTTCAGTTCAGTAAATGTAAGAACAGCATCAATTGCACCTTTAACCTGTTCATCTTCATATTCACTTTTCTTTGCAACACAAGGTCCAATAAAAACAACTTTAATGTCCTCACCTAAATTTGCTTTAAGGTATCTTCCCATTGCTATCATCGGTGATACTATTTTTGCAAGATTCGGTACAAGTCCTTCAAAATATTTTTCTATGTAGTTGTATACAGCCGGGCAGGCAGAACTGATAATAGTCCTACCGTCCGATTGTTCAAGTTCCTGTGCATAAAGCTGACTTATAAGATCAGCTCCGAAAGCAGTTTCTGTAACTGATTGAAAGCCGACTTTTTTTAATGCCCCGGGAATTTTATTATAAGTATTTGGAAACGTTGCTGCGAATGATGGTGCAATAATAGCAACAACCTTTTCATTACTCAGCAATTCAATTACCCGGTCAACTTCATTCTTAATTCTCTTGGCATGTTGAGAACAAACCTTAACACAATGTCCGCATCCAATACATCTTTCTCCAACGACAACTGCCTGCCCGTTAAGTACCCTAATGGCATGCGCAGGGCATTCCCGTATGCACGAGTAACATCTCTTGCACTTCTGGCTTATTGTACTAACGATATTGTTGTTGTTCATTGTAGCTCATTTGATGATGTACTACTTGTTAATGGATACTTGATGCTTGATCCTGGATACTAGATACTGGATGTT
The DNA here is from genome assembly GCA_003599415.1 of Ignavibacteriales bacterium. Lineage (GTDB taxonomy): Bacteria > Bacteroidota > Ignavibacteria > Ignavibacteriales > SURF-24 > SURF-24. The sequence goes on from QZKB01000173.1 coordinate 10,757, forward strand.
CAATCCGGTATCAAGCACCCCCGCTCCGACGAGCGAAGCGAGGTGAGCAGAATCCAAATTATCCAATTTTCTCTTTTAATAATTTTTTACGATCAATATATGTCGTATGTAAAATTTCATGAGATTTATGGCTGTTAGGTTCACCTAAGAATTCTTTGTAAACAGTTTTAACAGCTTCATTTTCATAAGATCTTCTTGTTGATGCGTGCGTATCAATTTCGTATAAAACCTTAACTCTCTTTGCAACTTTTTCAGGTTTACTATGGATTGGTTGACCACCTCCATTGATACAACCACCAGGACATGCCATCACTTCAATGAAATCATATTTTGAAGTACCGTTTTCAATTTCCTCAAGCAATGGACCAACATTTCCAATTCCATTAACAACAGCTATGTTTAGTTCAATTCCTTTAAGATTCAGTGAAGTTTCTTTAACTCCGGCAAAACCGCGGATATCTTCAAATTCAAGTTTATCTAAATGATTTCCCGTAATCTGCCAGTAAGCTGTCCTTAACGCTGCTTCCATTACACCACCTGAGGTACCGAAGATTGCGGCAGCACCGGTTGAATCGCCAAGAGGATTATCAAATTTATCTTCAGGCAGATCATTAAAATCAATACCAGCCATTTTGAAAAATCTTACGAGTTCTCTTGTTGTTAATACTGCATCAACATCCTGCATATGTTCTTCTGCTAATTCAGGTCTTACTGATTCGAATTTCTTTACAGTACATGGCATTATCGATACAACAAAAATATCTTTTGGATCAAGTCCCATTTTTTTGGCATAATAAGTTTTACTTACTGCGCCAAGCATTTCGTGTGGTGATTTACACGAAGAAACATGTTCAAGAAGATTTGGTTTATTCTGTTCAATATATTTTACCCATCCAGGGCAACAGCTTGTAAACATCGGCAGTTTCTTATCACCTTTAGTTTTTCTTGAGATGAATTCTGTCGCCTCTTCCATAATTGTAAGGTCGGCAGCAAAATTTGTATCGAATACTTTATCAAAACCTAATCTTCTTAATCCTGTTACAAGCTGTCCTGTTGCATTGGTGCCAAGCGGCAAATGATATTCTTCACCAATTGAAGCACGAACTGCAGGAGCTACCTGTGCAATTACAAATTTCTTCTTATCCTGTATTGCGTAAGCTACATCTTTCAATGCACTTTTTTCTCTTAATGCAGCAGTTGGACAAACAAGTATACACTGACCGCAAAGAATACAATCACTAACATTCAAACCTTTGTTGAAAGGAGTTGTAACAATTGTACTGAAACCGCGCATTGTAAAATCAATAGCACCAATCTTCTGAATTTCGTTACAGGTTCTAACACATCTGCCGCATAAAATACACTTGGCAGGATCTCTTTCCATAGAAGCACTTGATACATCTATTGCGTGTTGTTTTGTTTCACCCTGGTAACGATGTTCTCTAACACCGTATTGTTCTGATAAGTCCTGTAGTTCACAGTTTTTATTTCTAACGCAAACAAGGCAATCCTGCGGATGATTTTCAATTAATAACTCTACGATAGTTTTTCTTGCGCGTCTTACTCTTGAAGAATTTGTATCTACAACCATTCCTTCACTTACCGGATAAGCGCAACTTGGAATTAATCCTCTCATTCCTTCAACTTCAACAACGCAGATTCTGCAGGCACCGGTAGGTGTCAAATCTTTCATATGACAGAGAGTAGGAACACTTATGCCGACTGATTTTGCGGCATCAAGAATTGTCATTCCTTTTTCAGCATTTACTTTTATATTATTTATAGTTAACTGAACCATTCTAATCTTCTCCTCTCATTAATTAATATTTATTGCTTTGAAACGACAAGATTCGAAGCACATACCGCACTGAATACATTTGCCCTGAACTATATAATGAGCCTGACCTTTCTCGCCAACAATTGCTTCACTTGGACATTTTCTTAAACAAACACCGCAGCCTGTACACAAGCTGTTATCAATATCGAATATTAACAATTCTTTACAAACACCGGACGGACATTTTCTGTCATATAGGTGAGCTTCATATTCATCTTTGAAATATCTTAATCCTGAAAGGACAGGATTAGGAGCAGACTGCCCTAAACCGCAAAGTGAAGTATCGCGGATTACGTTTGCAAGTCTTTGCAGGTGAATTATTCCTTTGAATCTCTGAAGCTGATCAGTTTTGGATTTAGTATTCTTATAACTAACAGGAATACGTTCAATTATTTCGAGCATACGTTTTGTACCTTCGCGGCATGGAACGCATTTTCCGCAGGATTCATTCTGAATGAACTGCAGGAAGAATTTAGCGACATCTACCATACAGGTATCTTCATCCATTACAACAAAACCACCGGAGCCCATCATTGCGCCGACAGTTTTAAGTGATTCATAATCAATGGTAGTTTTAATTACAGATTCAGGTAAGCATCCGCCTGAAGGACCACCAATCTGGACAGCTTTGAATAATTTATGATTTGGAATTCCACCACCAATCTTGAAAACTATATCTTCAAGAGTAACACCCATCGGAACTTCAACTAAACCTGTATTAACAATCTTTCCGCTTAATGCAAATACTTTCGTGCCTTTACTGTTTTCAACACCGATTGATGAGAACCACTGTGAACCTTTTGCAATTACTACAGGAACATTTGCAAGTGTTTCAACATTGTTTACAATGGAAGGTTTACCGAACAAACCTGATTCGGATGGATAAGGTGGTCTTGGCTTCGGCATACCACGTTTACCTTCAATTGATGCCATTAAAGCTGTTTCTTCACCGCAGACAAATGCGCCAGCACCTTTCTTAACTTTTAATTCAAAGTTGAAACCGCTGCCTAAAATATTCTGACCAAGCAGGCTGTATTGCCTGCATTGCTTAATTGAGTTTTCCAATCTTTCAATAGCAAGCGGGTACTCTGCACGGCAATAGATGTAACCGTGTGTTGCTTCTATAGCATAAGCAGCTATTATCATTCCCTCAATAACTCTGAACGGATCACTTTCAAGAACTGAACGATCCATAAAAGCACCTGGATCACCTTCATCTGCATTACAAATTACATATTTCTTATCAGCTTTTGATTTCAGTGCAATCTCCCATTTTTTACCGGTTGGGAATCCGCCGCCGCCTCTTCCTCTTAAACCTGCGGCTAAAACTTCTTTAACAACAGTTTCAGGTTTCATTAAGCGAAGAACTTTACTTAATCCTTTAAATCCGCCGGCAGCAATATATGAATCGATAGAATCCGGATTTATAACACCGCAGTTTTCAAGAACTAATTTCATCTGGTATTTAAAGAAAGGATCTTCATTAATATGATTAAGCTCTTCGGTTTTCTTTCCGTAAGTGCCTAATAATTTCTCTTTAAAGATTCCTTTTTCAACAATAGTTTTCTGGATAAGCTTAGGAACAATCTTAGGAACGATTTCACAATAAGAAACTCTGTCCTGACCTGGCATTTTAACATCAACAATAACTTCCTTTGCACAATAACCAACACATCCAACAGGTTGAATATGAGCATGAATATTTAATCTTTGTAATTCAGCAATAATAGCTTCTTCTACTTTTTTTGCACCGGATGCAAGTCCACAGGTTCCCATACCTATAAAAATTATCGGTACTTCGTGTTCCTGGTATTTTATTTTTTGATTTAAGGTTTTAAATTTCTTTGAGCATTCATTGTTATGATGACAAAGCGGACCTTCTGTGCAGCAAGTTACAAACTGATCACACGGTTTTTCAGGGCTATGCCAGCACTCGTTACAACACTTCTCTAAAAATGTTTTCATTGTTCACCCGCAATTTTTTCTTCTTTCTTTTCTTGTTGATTAGTTGCAGCATATTTCTTAATAATCTTGGCAATGTCTTTCAATTCAACACGACCGTAGTAATCGTTATCAACATTAATAACCGGAGCAATACTGCAGGCTCCGATGCAGGCAACAGTTTCAAGCGTAAAGTTTTTGTCTCTTGTAGTTTGTCCTGCTTTAACACCCAAAGCAGTTTCCAAACCAAATAAAATATTTGCAGAATTTTTAACGTGGCAAGCTGTACCTCTGCAAACACGGATTATGTGTTTACCAAGAGGTTTTAATCTGAACTGATTATAAAATGTAGCAACGCCATATATTCTGCTTACGGAAATTCCTAAGAATTCCGATACATCCTGCAAAGCCGATTCTGGTAAATAACCATAAATGTTCTGAACTTCCTGTAAAAGTCCTATCAAATTGCTTTTGTCTTTAGGAGGATAGTGATCAAATATTTGAGTATGCATCTCTTTTCCTTGTAAATTGATTCAACATTTTTAGCCAACTATTATGCCATTATGCGGTTTTGGTGTTTTTTCGCAGTTTTTCAATCATATTAGGATAAATAATTTGTTTTTTTCCTATCCGTAAGAAAGAAAATTCTACGAAAAATATAAGGATTAAGAGATAGTACTTAATAGATAATGATTTCAACTAAGCAAGTAGTTTGGAAAAGACTATTATGTTAAATTTTGATTCTAAGGGCTAATCAAAGTTGCTTAAGTCTTTCAACTTCGTTTTTTATTTCGCCAATAATTTCTTTATTAACAATATCCTTTTTACCATTTATTTTTGTTGAAAAAATATAAAATACTTTTCCCCCGAATACCTCAGTAAATTTTCGGTGAGTATCTTCTTGAATGGCTCTTTCCTTGAATATCTCTGGAAGCTGAATACCCTCGTTTACTGGTTTGATTTGGAGACCAATATATTTTCCATTTATCTTGATATAAAAATCAACATTAAAAAGCCTATCCCATTCATCGGGTGCCGGTTCAATTTTAATCTCTAAAATCTTTTCAAGTTGTCCATAAATTGTTTCAATCTCCGTCATATATCCATCAAAGGTACGACTAATAACAAGGTTAATCATATATTCGATGCATTCTTGTTCTGTAATATCGTTAAGTTCTGCCTGAACAACCTCAGTTATTTTTACATAGAGTTTTTTGCCAAGTTCAGTAATGTGCTCTTTACTTTTAACATTTTTGAAATAGTATTCTTCCCACTCTGCAACAGTTTTTGGTGCACATTTTCTAATTGATTCCGAAGTTGGACCAACATTACGTTTGAAATTTAACTGAAAGCGATTCATCACACTATTTAATATCCATTCCTTTGCCATATTATCTATTTCTCCAGTTATTCTGCAAATTTCTTATACGCTTTGAAATACCTCTTTGTCTACTTCGAAGCGATTTTAAATAGTTCTCGTATTCTTCTTCTTTGTCAATTAAAAAGAAACCATGATTGTTACTTCCAATTAATTCACCATCTGCGATGGCTTGACGAATTACATCTCTGATGGGAACTTCAACACCTCTGTCAGAGACGTCAAAATGTTCTGCAATTTCTCGTGCTGTAATTGGATTATTTTGTCCTCGCCTCAAGAATCTAATTAATTGTTGATTATTTGGCATTGGCATTATTGTTTTCCTCCATAAGTAAAATGAATTTAGATTTATATTTATATTCAATTGATAAGTCTGCTTTAGCAAGTTTGTTTTTTATTAAATGAGCATTTATAAAAGTTTTATTCTGTAAATAGAGATAGCAAAGTAATTGATCTTTATCGTCATATTTTTGTTCATCGTATTTCAAATAAACTTTTTGACCCTTCGTTTTATTAAAAAGGTATTCCTTTGCTTTTCCATTCACTTCTGTATTTTCTTTTACTCCAATTAACCTTATGACTAAGTCATTATTTAATTTTAATAATTCAGGTGTAATAATTTCTTTGACAGAATAATATTCTTCTCTTTTACTACTGTTTTTATCTAACTTAGAACCAAATTGAAGTTTCTTGACATCGATTTTTTTATCGAGTTTATGAGGATCTTTGAAAATGTAGGGTTGGTTTGCAATTTCATTTTTAATGTTTATTTGAAGACCATCTTGCTTTAAAATTTTATATGAATGATTTTCAAACATTTTATTTTCATTTACAGCCAACTTTTTCTTTATGATAGGAATAAATTCTGAGTTGATCTCGTATCCAATTGAACTCCTATTTAAGTTCTTTGCTGCTAATGAAGTTGTACCACTACCAAGAAACGGATCAAGTATTGTATCTCCAGCAAACGAAAACATTTTGATAAGTCGTTTTGGAAGTTCTTCCGGAAACATAGCTATATGATTATCCTGCTTTGCACCACCAAAATTCCAATGACCCTGGAAATATGTATTCCATTCTTCAGTTGTCAATTTTGAAAGTTCCTTCTGCTCTTTGGTTACTTTAGGAGGTGTTCCGTTCTTTTTGAAGATAAGTATAAACTCATAATCTAATTTAAGAATGCCATTCCTTGGATAAGGAAAGGAACCCATCACTGACGCGCCACCAGTTGTATTAGTTGTAGTTACTTTTTGCCAAATGATTGCTCCCATATAATCAAAACCAATCGTTTCGCAAAATTTTATTACTTCAGTTCTGATTGGAATAACCTTATACCTGCCATAATATACAGATCGCGCAAACTGGTCACCAATATTAACACACAACCTGCATCCGTTATTTAGAACACGATAAGATTCTTTCCAGACAAGATTCAGATTATTAATATAACTCTCATAACTATCATTAAATCCAATTTGCTCTTCAGTTCCGTAATCTTTCAATTGCCAATAAGGAGGTGAGGTTATAACTAAATGAACAGATTCGTCATTTAGTTCTTTCATATTTCTTGAATCACCGTTTATTATAATATGACTTGTTTGCATTTGATATCAATCTTAAATAATTCATTCTAAAAATAATATAATTCGGACATAAATCGTATAGACAATCTTGCTATTTTTTACAGTTGGAAGTTATTTCGTTTTATGATTTTTTTCTTTCACATTTGCGCATTTACAAGAAATAGAATCTGATGGCAGTATTTACGCTTCGAATCAAAACTTGTATCCGATTCCCAACGTTATTTGTGCGGTAATAAATTCCTGCTTGTAATTATCAAGGTTGCGTATGCCTTTATCGAACCAGATAGAATGAATATACCTGAACTTCAGCTTAGAAGTAATGAAGAACTTGCTATCTACCATTATTGGCATGTTGAACATAATAAAACCATTTGCCCCTAATCCTGATGAAGCAAGCTTGTCATAAAAGGATAATAACCCACTGATATTTCCAATAGTAACAATTCCCTCGTCCATATCAACTATTCTGTTAATAATGCAAAATGATGGTCCTAAACCAATAGAAAAATTGTCACTCATTGTTCTCACATAGCTCAAATCAAAATTAAAACTGACTAAGGATAAATCAATGCCATATGAATCTACTATTTCAGAACCATCTTCACCTGTTGGCAGAAACTCAACAACATTTTTTTTAGTCACTTCGTGATAGTTAAAATCAATCATCAAGTTAAGTCCAAGAAGATTTTCATTCTGGTAAGATAACTCAGAAACAAAATGGGACCTGAATTTCTTATCACCCATAATTCTTGTTGAGTTTTCAGAATTGCTAAGATAATTTCCATAACCGGCGCTAAGACTTACTTTGCTTTGTGAATGAATTATGCCGGATAAAAACAGGAAGCAGACAATTATAAATATGAATTTAGTCATGGTTTTAACAGCAATAATGGTTTTGTAGTCTTTGAATAGTAGTCTGTTTCAATACCTCTAATTTCTACCGTGTAGAAATATATTCCTTCCGGCAGATTGTTCATATTGAAAGATACATTTAACTGACCGGCTTCCACTTCACCATCAACCAAAGTAGCAATAACAGTATTGTAACTATTTTCGATTGTCATTTTCACATAAGATTTCTGTGGAATTTTATAATCAATTATTGTCGATGGGTCTTCAAGGATGGATGATTCGCACCCAACAAAGATAATGCTCACAAGCAAAGTTAATATGAATGCTTTTTTCATTTTACTTATTCTCGTTTTCATTGATTATTATGACCTGATAATTCTTGCGCTTAAACCTTTATAAATCCGTGACTCACTTCCCCGAAATAATATTAATTACAACATTTCCTGTCTTCTGTTCAGTCTCTACATATTTTGTAGCTTCAACAATCTGATCAAGACTATATCTTCTATCAATAACTGCTTTGTACTTCCCTTCTTCAATTATCTTTTTTAGATAAAGAACATTCTCCTTTGTCTCAACAGGAAAAGGAAGCAAAGCTTTTTTTCTTTTTGATTTTGAAGTTAACAAGACAAATAAAACATCCTGCCATAAATAACCGAGGTCAGTCGTTATATAAATTCCGTCTGGCTTAAGCGAGTTTTTACATTTCAGACAAGTAGTCTTGCCAACTGCATTAAAGATGATATCATAAGTTTCCCCGTTTTTTGTGAAATCATTTTTAGTGTAATCAGTAACTTTATCTGCTCCAAGAGATTTAACTATTTCCAGATTTTTAGTGTTACACACCGCTGTTATATCTGCACCAAAATATTTAGCAAGCTGAACCGCTGATGTTCCAATTGAACCTGATGCGCCATAGATTAAAATCTTATGTTCACTCTTCAGATTGCCTTTTCTAAGACAACTCAATGCAATCATCGCGCCGTCACAAACAGCAGCAGCCTCCTCAAAAGTCATATTGTTCGGCATAGATGCAATAGCAGCATTCTCATCCATACATAAATACTCAGCATGTGTTCCGAAGTTATCGACTGATAAGCCGAAAACCTTATCTCCGTTTTTAAATGATTTAACATCTATCCCGGTTTCTTCAACTACGCCGGCAAATTCTTTACCTAAAATATTTTTCTTTGGTTTAATAAGTCCACTGAATAATCTTACGAAGAATGGTCTCGGATCCCTGAAACCGCAGTCGGTTCTGTTGACAGTTGTTGCAAAGATTTTAACAAGGACTTCATTGCTCTTAACAACTGGTTTTTCTACATCTTTAATTTGCAAAACTTCAGGTGAACCGTATTTTGTGTAAACGGATGCTTTCATTTTAACACCATAATAATTTTAATTAAGTCAGAACAAGCAAGTAAACCTTTTATCATTTAATTTTTCCCGGAATGATAATTAATTCCTGCAAAACAATGCTCAAACTAAACCAATTTTATTTTACAAACAAGAATAAGACCTGACTGTAAATAAAAAAGACGGAAGCATTAACTGCTTACCGTCTTTAAATATTAATCTGTTCCTTTAGTTACGAAGCACGCACCGGATTTATTTCATTAAAATCATTTTCCTTGTCTGCACAAATTTCTTAGTAGCTAAACGATAGATATAAATACCGCTTGATGCTCCACCAAACTGATTCGGGTTGAACTCAGTTTCATAATAACCAGCAGTCATGTTTTCATCAACAAGTGTTGCCACTTCCCTGCCAAGTATATCAAACACTTTAAGGCTTACAAAACCATCCTCGGGTAAAGCGTATTTTATTCTTGTTGATGGATTAAAAGGATTCGGATAATTCTGAAGCAACTGGTACTCAGTTGGTATCTCAATTTTCTCTGTAGCAAATTCGTTTCCGGATTTAAATAACTGAACATTACTGTCAGTCGGAATAAATGAAGCATCCGGTGAAAGCAGCAGCATATCAATCATTACTGTTGAGCCGACCTCTCTGCCTGAAATAGTTATTGTGTGGTTTCCGGCAGAAATGCTGCCAAGTTTTAATGGTGTAACAGTTCCATGCTGTACTGTACCATCGGATCCCCAATGCCACTTGTTAAACAAATCCTTATTGTTTCCAAACTGGAAATTAGTTCCGTTATCTACCTTGATATAAAAAGAATTTGGAGCATTATTCGTTCCTTCAAAAAAGAATCTGCCCCAGGCATACCAGGTAGATGATTTTGGAATATAAATGTTAAAAGTTAAAGTTCCGGTAGTTGAAGTGCAGTAAACTACATTACTACCCAATGAACCGGCTTTTGTTTTTAACAGCGTTGTATTGTTTCTTGCTCCTTCTTCTGCAAACCTCACTACCTTATCACTGTAAGTATACTGGAATGTAATTCCTGTTGAAGGAACAGATAGACCGTTAAGATCTTTTATGTTTTTAACAGTTACGGTATAATTACTGTAAAGCGTATGAGCAGAAGTAGTTAATGTAACATGCTTTTTATCTGAACTAAGTTGAACGGCAGATGCCGATATTCCATTTGAAAAAGTATAATTTGAGACTGTTAAAGCATCATTGGAAACACCTGCGTTAAAAGTTAATCTTATACTTGTTGGAGAAAATAAACCCGAACTGGAAATAGCCAGTGTAGAGGTACCGGAATTATCACCGCCTGTGTTTCCGCCTCCACCAGCACCGTTTATTTCAAGTATTTTATCTATAATGTCCGATCGAATATCAGCAGCATCCTGCATTGAAGGATCAATGGAATTAACAAAGTTCTGGTAATATGAAATGTCAGTTCCTTTGGCTTTTAACGCAGCCATTTTGTTCAGTAAGGTGGAAAGATATCTCATATCATCATAGGCTTCCCGCATTCCTTCCCATTGAACCGTGCCGATAACACCATTGGTAATCGGGTATGTAAAACAATGATCTCTATACGGATGAGGTTGTGTAGCTTCCGGATCAAAGTCATTCCATATATGTCCGTATTGCCTCTGGTAAGCATAGTTCATAAAACCATCATAACCAGCTTTCCATAAAACATAGCCGTAATTCTTCCTGTAGATTTCTGGATCTTCGACACCGACCATCGGATTATGATAATTAAGAATTATTTTACCGGAGTTATGCCAAAGATCTGCCTGCTCCCGTCTTGGATCAGGCTGAATAACAGCACAGTCAAGCAAGTCGCCAACAACATCGTGATGTTTATAATAACCTGCGGCAAAAACTTTATTGCCTGTTTCATGTATTGCCTGCCAGCCTGCACGTTCTGCTAAAAGAACATCACCAACTGCTTCATCCACACCATAAAAATAAGGATTGGAGTAGCCATACTGAGCAACTTTATTCTTCCAGGAAGTAACAGTATTTTTCAGATTATTTAAGGCTGTTGTCGTAGTTGGTGTACCTGTTTCGAACGACATTATATAAATTTTATCTTTGGGCAATCCAACCTGGTTCCTTACCGTAAGATCTCTGCCAATACTTCCATAGCTTTGATATGTAGAAGGATATAAAATTCCATGCTCTTTCAGATCAGTCATTTCAATTAAATATTGATTTGAAGTTTTCTGAAATGAAGTAAACGGGTATTTTGAAGCTGCATAATCATCAATATATCCATGGTAATAAATTGAATTTGTCATCCTTGATTCATCCAGCTTAAACGGAAGAACTTCAATTTCAATATTAACTTTACCAATACTGCCTTCATCGCAGCTTAATGTTATTGTTCCAGTATATGAACCTGCAAGGGCAGATTCCGGTATTTTTAATGTGAACCAGAGCTGCTGATTCCTGTTTGCATTTAAGGTAAACGGTTGAAGAGTTGCAGCATCTGTAATTTTACCGCCGGACGGAAGTGACGTTGTTGAATTACTGATAACATAATAAGCTTTTGTTCCATCAGTTTTAGTTACTAAAAGTGAATTTGACTTTGCAGTCTCGTCAACTTTTATCAGGGCATCGTCTTTAATTAATAATTCCTGTGTAAGCCATTTACCGGTTCTTCCGTTTATATCATAACCATTCTGATACCAGACTTTGGCAATGAAAGCCGTTAAAGCAGATGCCTGAATTGTACCGCCACTGCCGGTTAAACTTGATATGGCTACTCTTACATTGGTCAATTTAGTTCTTGCCCTAAGAAATAGTGAAAATGGTTCAAATTCACCCGGAGTAACCCTCGCATATAATCTTGAAGCTGTAACTAAATTCTCAGGAAAATTTGTACCGGTTAACCGGTTGTATTTTGTAGGATTAATTTCAAACAGAGATGCTCTTCCACCGGGATTTTCCAATTCAATTTTAAGAAGATTTACATAGCTTGGATACAAACCAAGATAGAGATCAAGCGAATCCATTATAGGAGGAGAAAAGAAAGATTTGCCGTCAACCTGGGTAAAGTAAGAAGCAATTTTTGTTTTAGCATCTGTTGCCTTGGCAAGATATTCAACTGCTTTTGTTGTTAAGGTTAATCCACTAGTACTTGGAATTGCAGGTAATAAATTATTAATATCATGTCTTAAAGCAACTTTTTCTGCTAATCTTAATTGGAAATTTGTCCAGGCAGAAGTATAAGAAGAAAGATATGTAGATGGTGTTAATACATTTCCCTTAATCTCCAATTTATCTATATAGAAAACTAATCTCTTTGCACCGACTGCTTTTATCATAAGGTGAAGGTAATTAAGCTCTCTTCCAAAATCATCATAAGTAGAGCCGTAGATTCTGTTGTGCGAAAAATAATCTGCATGATAAATTATGTCATCGGAGAGAATAGTTTTTTGCTGGAACCATGTTGAATATCCGGTTACTGCAGGAGGATTAGGGGTTCTCTCAAGGTTTGTTGGCGGAAATTTATAATGGTAGCCAAGCTTAACATATTTTGCAGTTTCGCTGCTCATCCACAGGTAAGCAGAGAAATTCATATCACCAATAAGGTCTGTTGAAACTGGCAAAGTCCAGTAATAATAACATTCTTTTGTACCGCTACCATTAATTGATATATCCACTTTTAAGGATTTGGTACCATCAACTGCCCTGTCTGTTGAAGGACCAAAATAATTAATGGTATACGAAGCGTTTGAAGTTTGAAATACAAAAGGGTTGGATGATTCGAAACTTTGTGTGTAATTAAAATTTTGGGCTAATAAATTTAAATTTGTTAGAAAAAGTATATTTATTATAGCTATGCCTTTAAGTAGCATTTGCATTAAGACCTCCGGTTTATTAGTTAATAGAAATCTTTCATGGCAAACCCCTTTGCTGGCACATATGTTAATTTTCTAAATCAATTGATTTATTATTCCTGATTTATTTATAGATTAATTTGAAGTTTAGAATAGAAAAAGGTTGCAGATAATTTAAATTCTCCTGCGGAACCCCTCACCTAATACTTCATGTACATTACTTATGATAACAAAGGCCTCAGAATCGATTTCCTTTATTATGTCTATTAGTTGCCCGACTTCCCGTAAAGTGACAACCGAAACTAAAATTTCTCTGTCGATATTTCTATATAAGCCGTGGGCGCGTAATCCTGTAGCTCCCCGGCTCAACTCATTCATAATTGCCTTGGCAATTTCATCGTTTTTTTCTGATATAATAAACGCCATCCTTGCATAATCAAAACCGTCAATTATAACATCAACAATTTTACTTGAAACAAGGAGAAGAAATAAAGCATATAAGGTTAATGACATAGCCGGTTTGTCTGGCGATAAATTTTTTACTTCGATGATCAAACCTGCTAATGCAATAACAAAAAAATCAATGAACATAATTGCCTGCCCGGGTTTTAATCCGAACCGCTTTTGCATAATGGCGGCGACAATATCTGAACCGGCAGTGCTTCCTTTAAATTTAAAAATAATTCCAAGACCAATTCCAAGCATCAAAGAGCCAATTAGAATAAGAAAGAGAAAATCATGCTGAAACAAATCCTTTACTGTTTGCGTATCCTGTAACCGTATATAATGAAATCCCGGTATGGAGCCACGGAAAAAATCAATAAAGAATGCGTTCAATGAAAAACCGTAAAAAGTCCTTAATCCGAATTTTTTCCCAAGCTCTTTTAGCCCCCAGAAAAACAATGGAATATTTAACAGCCATATTAACAATCCAACTGGTATAGTGCGGTTTGAAAGATAATGCAATGCCATAGATAAACCGCTTACTCCACCGGGAACAACCTGGGCATCAACTAAAAATACACCGATGCCTATTGCCATTAAAGCTGCTCCAATGGTAATAAAAAAATAATCTACCAGGAAAGAGCGCTTGTAAATAAATTTAATCATTACGGTATATGTTTATTGAATGAATGCAATCCTGCGATTGCTTTGTTTTCAGATTATTGTTCAGGTAGTTAAAACAGAAACAGATTTACCGGTAAAATAATTTTACCGGTATAGATCATCATCGTCATCAAAGTTGTCGGTATTTTCATCTTCCTCATCACCAAAATCTTTAAACTCCTTAAATAAATTATCTTCACCGGCTTCAACCTCAAGGTCGTCATCCTTTAGGTTTTCAAATTCATCGCTTTCATCAAAGTCCATCTCGTAAGGAGTAATAATCTGCGGAAGTTTTTTCCTTGATTGAATTCCGGCTTTGAAATCGTCATGGTTTCCTTCAAGGAAAAACAAGGCATGTTTTATATCCGGGAAATCCTTTTTCTCTAAAAGTGTATTTGCATCTTTAGATTTTTTTGATTTTGATGTCCTGGAAAAAGCAGCTTCTACATCTTCAAGTTTTTTATAATTAGACTCTTCGGTCTTTACTATATAATCTTCATCGTATGAATAACTGTAAATTTTAGAATGCTCTTCATTATATATATAGCTGCAAACATAATCTTCATTTTTAAGTTTAAATAAGAAATACACTTTCATTATTCATTTCCTTGCTTAATAGATTTTCTGCATAATTACTTTAGATGAAGTAACTTGTTAAAGGAAAATCCCTGTCAAAGTATACAAAAAATCCCGATTAATATTTTCACCAAATAATTTCTATGAGCAATTTAAACTGTTCGAAATAAAAATTCAACGTTGAAAATTATTTTATTAAAATCATTTTTCTTGATAATACAATTCCGTTACATTCAAGCTTGTATAAGTAAATTCCACTTGTTAAATTACGTGCATCAAAAGTAACATCATAATTGCCTGCAGATTTTTCTTCATTAACAAGCGACATCACTTCTTCTCCGATCGTATCATATACTTTTAAAGAAACATGACCTTTTTCCATTAATGAATATGATATAACAGTTGAAGGATTAAAAGGATTCGGATAATTCTGATGAAGTGAATAATTCAAATTTCTTCCGGTAACATCATTCTTAACAGGAACAACTATGTTGTACTGAGCATCATCAGCATAAACAACACTTGATTTCAATCCGTCAACCGCCTGCCTGATTACAATACTATGGAATAATTTTTCACCAGTACCGGGAATCTCCGACAGCTTGATTCTTTTAAGTTTCCATCCTGACCAATTAATTGTATCTACTAAAATTCTGGATTCATTACTGCCATCATAAGTAAACCAATACTCTAAAATATTTTTACTTAGATCACCATATATCCAGATTCCGAATTCGGATTGATTAGTACCAAGATTAAATTTACCGGAATTATAATACTGGCAAATTCCATCGGAGTTATTTTTAAATGTATATGCTAAACGTGCAGAATATTTTCCCCTGTAATATTTACTATAGGTCAATTTGAACGTAGAAGCAACAGTATCAATACCGGTAGAACCTGCACCTTTCTTAGCATCATTCCAGGAACCAAGCACTTCAAAGCTGTCCACAATTGAACCGGAAATGTAACTTTCGCTTATAGTCCTGAAATTTATTTTTACAGTATCACCTAAAGGGTAACCACTTGCATCCTTTAAGGACGGAAGAACTAATAAACTATAATTTGAATTTTCTGCTAATAAAGCCGATGGTTCAATTACAATGTATCCCAAACCATTAGCTGTTGTTGCTTTCAGGTTTTTAAGAGTTAATTCATTATTAAGACCATCAAGTAACTCGAAACTTGATAACGAGGTTGAGACGGCAGCATCAACAATAATTTGAAATTGTACGGAAGTGCTTATGTCCTGCTCGCCCGCTTCAGGGTAAGTTCCAACCACCGAGCATTTATTACGATCATTAGTTGTGAAACTAAAAGAATAATCTACTCCAACAGGAACGTTCCATTCACTTAAAGCATCTTTGGTAATAGTAACAGTATAAGTTTTATTAGTTTCCAAAGGTGTGCCCGGCTGAAATACTAACTTCCTGTTATCATCTCCCCAGCTCATACTTCCTTCAACTGCCGGCTGCAATGAAAACGCCGAAGTAAAGGATGCAGGATTCATACTTTTATTAAATTGAATTATAACCGGGTCAATGGTTTTAAAATTTGTTGTTTTATCTAAAGGTGTAGTTGATAAAATTACGGGTGCGCTTGTAGTATCATATTGTAAATATTTATCTGCAAAAACAACTTTATTAGCTACAACTGTTACAGTAACGGAATCACGATAGTAGTTTTGAGCTTCTGTATAAACAGTATATGTTCCGGGCTGAAGGCTGTCAAACATAAAGAATCCGTTATTATGCTCATCTCCATTATAAATTTTATTTCCCGGTTGAAGTGTAACTTTAATATTGTTCAAAGGTTTCAGGGATTCGGAACCGGTTCTTGCAGATGAAATATAATAGTAATCAACCTTTAAGGATTTATCCCTTACCAAGCCGGCAATAATTCCCGTTGAAAACGGTTCCTTGCCCCAATATGAAAGAAATGAACGTGCGATTGCCCATGCTTCATTATGAAGATAAACCTCGTTGCACAACCTGAAAGATTCCGGAATATAATCATGGAATGAACCTTCCGACAAGGTATGTGGCATTGTTAATCCCTTAAACACACCAAGATAAGGTTGACCTGTTCCGTAAAAATCAAAATCACCGGCAATTATTTTTTTTGTTGTACGGTCGGTATTATAAATCTGGTCAACCATGTAATTTGCCATAGTAGCAGAACCGGGATATGTTGGAGTGGCAGTTGTTCCCTGGTATAAAATTAAAGTGTAATTTGATTTTGCATCATACGCATTACTATGAATTGAATGCATGTAATCTACGTTATTAGAATTTGCAATTGCAACAATTTGTGAAAGAGGCAAATCATCTGCCGTTGTATTTTTTGTTCGGCTCATAATTATTGTTGCACCATGACTCTGAAGTATATCTCTAAGGTAAAGTCCTTTTGTAAGATTTCCTTCTGATTCCCAGAAACCTGTTGCTGATATGTAACGATCATTTGAATCATATCCGCCGTGTCCCGGATTTAAGCATATTTTAATTCCTGTAAGGTCCTGAGCGTAAATTATATTCAGTACGGAAAAAACCAAAGCTAATATTAAACCTTTTCTCATTTCTATCTTACTCCTCAATTTTCAATTTAGTCATAAAAATTCTACCATCATCACTATGGCAGACAACCGTGCTCATATCCTGAGACCATTCGGGGTACATCTCAAAAATATTTTCAGTATTCGTTACCTGGTACTTAGTTTTACCATCAAACGAAGTGATAAAAATATCTGAATAAGTTACCTGCCTGCCGTTATCCTTATCAACCATATACAGAATCCAATTACCATCAGGAGACCATTTGGGAGCGTTTGCATAACCAAGTTCAAATAAAATATTTCCATTAAGATCAGAGATGAATGTTCCTTTTCCTGCTGATGTAAATAATATCTTTGTTTTATCCGGGGATAAAGAAACCCACATATAATTTCCGTCCTCAACCGGGTCTAATACTTTTCTTGTTCCGTTATTCCATAAAACAATTTTTGTATTCTCAACAAAAACAGCCGGAACAGAAAGTGCATCAGCATTTTTTGATAATGAAGAATTTCCTGAAGAGGATATCTTTCCGTTTACCGAATAAACTAATTGACCTGAATTTAATGCCTGGGGAGTAGATAAATCTTTTCCGTCTGCTAAAGTAATTTCTTCGTTTTGCTCAAGATTTTTATCGATAAGAAATTGTGTTCTTTTTAAACCCGATTCATCAAATTTATTTATCCTGTAAATGACATGATTATTACCGGCAAATGTAAACTCATAACCTGCGCCCGGATTTTCCGTAATAGTTTCAATTTTACCTGAAGCTAGATCAAGAGAATATAATCCCTGGAAATTAGCAGTAGTAAAAAACAATTTAGAATTATTGTAGTTTAGTTTCGGATAGTAACTTTCTTTTCCATTTAAAGCCGTTACTTCTGATGTTTCCAACACAGTAATATGCTGGGCGAAAGAAATGGCCTGAATACAAAGCAGTAAGAGCAAAAATATTCTTTTCATAAAATATGATCTCCTCGTGGTAAATTCCTAATAATCACAAGATTCTTAAACTTGCGTGAGAAAATTAAGAAAAACTTTTTAATGAGAAAATTTATTTTTATTTGCACCGGAATTATCATATAGTTTTTTTTAGTAATTTTTAATTGAACTTTAAAATGAAAAATTAAATGATAAATGCTTCATATTTAAATTTATTAAAATCGGGTGAATTAAAACGAAGAGCCGATCTTGCAGATGAATTACTTGCTGAATGCAGAAGCTGCCCTCACGAATGTTCAGCTAACCGAATAGTTGATGAATACGGATTCTGTTTCAGCGGTTATTTACCGATCGTTTCATCATATACTTTGCATCATGGTGAAGAACCGGTTCTTTCAGGAACCAAAGGCGCCGGAAATATTTTTTTTGGTAACTGCAATTTGCGATGCCAGTTTTGTCAGAATTTTGAAATTAGCCAGAACTATAAGGAGGAGAAAAAACATTCTGTAAGTTTTGAGCGGCTTGCAGAAATTATGCTCGAACTTCAAAAACGCGGAAGTCATAACATCGGGTTAGTATCACCATCTCACTTTACTCCGCAGATTCTGAAATCTATTTATATTGCTGCCAAAAATGGATTAACAATTCCAATCATATACAATTCAAATGGATATGATTCAGTTGAAATGCTTAAACTTTTTGATGGGATAGTAGATATTTATTTACCCGATTTGAAATACGGAAATAACGAATACGCTAAAACATATTCCAAAATTGATGAGTACTTTGACAAAGCTAAAATGGCTGTAAAAGAAATGTTCAGGCAGGTTGGCGATACACTTGTATTTAAAGACGAAGTTGTAACACGCGGATTAATTATTCGTCATCTTGTTTTGCCAAATGATCTATCCGATACCGAATTGGTATTTAAATTTATTGCAGAAGAACTTAGCAGCAATGTTCACATCTCATTAATGTCACAGTACTACCCGACAAATAAAGCAGATAAATATGAGCTGATAAGCCGGCCGTTGCGTCAGTCGGAATATAACAAGGCATTGGAGCTTATTGAAAAGTATAATCTTAAAAACGGCTGGGTACAGGAAATGGAAAGTTTTGATTATTACAGACCGGATTTCAAAAAGGATCGTTTAAAACCTTTTGAGTAACAAAAAAAAAGACCCTGCCTTTTATGGCAGAGTCTCTGGGGCTGTAACATGAGATTTTTACTTATCTGCTTCTGGTTCTTGATTTCTCATCCCTGTTAGAATTATTTGATCTTGAATTATTAGTTGAACGTTCAACATTCCTGGTTTCGTTACGTTTTATTTCAGTGCTTCTTTTCTCAATTGTTCTGTTTTCATTACGATTAACCTCATTACTTCTTTTTTCAATCTTTCTACTTTCATTCTGAGATTTATTTACGTCAAAATTCCTTGAATCACTTTTTGTCTCATTGTTACCAGATCTGTTAATCGTTCTGTTTTCAGAATTATTCCTTTTCTCTATTCTCACTTCATTGTTTTTATTAATTGTTCGTTCTTCGTTTCTGATAATATTTCTTTCTGTATTTACTTTTTTCTCTTCGTTTCTTTTCAGGGTTTCCGTATTCCTGTTTCCCTTATTTATAATAACTCTTTCAGAAGTTTTATTATCAGGTCTAACGATTCTGTTCTTTTCAACTTTTCTCAGGTCAAGATTAATTGTCTTTTCACTTTTTCTGATTTCTAACTTATCAATGTTTCTTGTTCTTTTTACATCATCATCAGACGGTCTGTAAACTTCAACTCTGTTATCCCTGCTTCTGTTGCCGTTATTATCTCTTAATCGTGTTGTGGAAACCAATTCTCTTTCTGTAATTCTGCTTCCTGATCTTCTCTCAACAAAATCTCTGTCAACTCCACGATTAATTACTCTTCCATCGCGATAACCATAATCATTTCTATATTTAGTACGCTTGAAGATATCGTTTCTGTATTTATCTGCAACAATATAAGTGTGAACATCATGACCACAAAAATGATTATATCTTACAAAATTCCAGTAATGAACAGGAGCATACCAATCAACTGAAAAGTGAATACCGAAATCAATTCCAAAATGAGCGTATGGTGGTAAAGGAGACCATCCGATATAATCATCATCATATCTCCAGTCAACCCATGCAGGTCCCCATTCATTATCAGGTAACCACATCCATCCGTAGTAATCATCATAATACCATCTTCCGTAGTGGAAAGTAGCCCAGCCAAATGGTTCGTATGAATCCCAGTACCAGCCGTGATTTGTCCAGACCCATCGTCCGTCTGAATATGGTCTCCAGTGGTGTCTTACACCAACCGGGCGCCAGGCGTAAACATCATAATCTATTTCAACCCATTCACCGTAAGGTGACAGTGAAGAATAAAAGAAATTGAAATCGACACCATTATGTCTTGTGAATGCTTCGGTTTTAATTACTAAAACCAGCATTAAAATTGCGGATACTAACATTAACTTTTTCATTGCATCACCTCTTGTTTAGTCTTTCAATTAATAAGACAAAGTAAATGCCAGAAAGTTTTTACGGTTTTGGGACAATTTTCATCTCCGTTATTTGCCACTTGTCGATTTTAATATACACTTCTTATATTCAGATTAGACAGTTCATTACTTAACTTCTGTTTTTTAATTATATTTTGACAAAAGAGAATCAGTTTAAAGGCAAAAAGGAAAATTTTATGATACTCAAAAAACTTTTATTAGCGGTAATTGCGGTTTTGGCTTCATTTAACAATTATTTTGGACAAGAGATGAACAATGCAGAAATAAGACAATTACTTTCTCAGTATTCAATTACAAAAATTAAATACGATAAAAACCTCCTTGATGAAAGGGAAAAAATTGTCATCGATAAACTTTACCAGGCAAGTAAAATTATTGATGAGATATTTTTAGAACAGGTTTATTCAAAGAATAATGATATTAAAGCTGAACTTGAAAACAAGAATGATGAGAATTCCAAATTAATCTACCGTTTCTTTAAAATGAATTTCGGTCCGTTTGACAGGATAAATCACAACAAATGCTTTTATGGAACATTAAAGAAACCGGAAGGCGCTAACTTTTATCCTGAGGACATGAGCAAGGAAGAATTTGAAAGCTGGATAAAAAATAATCCTAATGACAAAGATTTATTTACATCTGAGTTTTCAGTAATCAGAAGAAAAGATACCAAACTGAATGCTATTCCCTATTCTGAATTTTACATCGACAAATTAAGTAAAGCAGCCGGATTCTTAAGAGAAGCCTCTGAATATTGTGATAATGCATCATTAAAAAAATATCTTGAGCTACGGGCTAAAGCATTTGAAACAAATGATTATTACGAAAGCGATATGGCGTGGATGGATTTGAAGGATAACAAGATTGAATTCGTTATTGGGCCGTACGAAGTTTATGAAGATGAGATGTTCAACTACAAAGCTTCGTTCGAAGCATTTCTTACTATTAAAGATCCTGTTGAATCCAAAAAGCTTGAAAAGTTTGCTGCTTATTTAACCGATCTTGAAAAGAATCTTCCGATTGAAGATAAATATAAAACTTTTGAACGCGGAAGCGAGTCACCTATTGTTGTAGTTAACCAGGTCTTTTCTGCAGGTGATACAAAAGCAGGAGTGCAAACCTTAGCTTTTAATTTACCAAATGATGAAAGAGTACGCGCTGCCAAAGGTTCTAAAAAAGTAATGCTTAAGAATATTCATGAAGCTAAGTTTGAAAAGCTGCTTAAACCTATTGCAGAAATTGTACTTGATGAAAGCCAGCTTAAGTATGTTACTTTTGATGCATTTTTTAATCATACTTTAATGCATGAAATGTCTCATGGAGTTGGTCCTGGTTTTATAGAAGTTAACGGACAAAAAACAGAAGTTAAAAAAGAATTGAAAGAAACTTACTCCAAAATTGAAGAATGTAAAGCAGATATTCTTGGAATGTACAACAACATTTTTATGGTAACCAAAGGTGAATATCCAAAAGAATCCGTAAATGAAACCTGGGCGACTTTTCTTGCAGGAATTTTCCGCTCGGTTAGGTTTGGTATAAACGAAGCGCATGGCGGAGGCAATGCTATTATTTATAACTTTCTTCTTGAAAAAGGTGGATACATTTACGATGCGAGTACAGAAAAAGTAAAAGTGGATTTTGAGAAAGTCTATCCGGCTTTAAAAGAACTTGCCAATAAAATTCTTACAATACAGGCAACCGGAGATTATGAAGGCTCAAAAGCTTTAATTGCAAAGTATGCTGTTAGTTCTCCTTCACTTGAAAAACTCCGCGCCAAACTTTCTGTTCTGCCGGTAGATATCTATCCTGATTTTGAAATTGATGAGAAGTAAGTAATATCTCCACCCAAAAAGCCCTGGGATTAATCCCAGGGCAATTGAGAAAAATATCCAACTCTGCCCACTGTTATTAACACCCCGATAAAATCGGGTTGCAAAGCACCCAAGAACAAATTACTTAACCATTTTAATGGTTTAATACATCATAATTTTTTAAAGAACATATTGCTTGTTTCTTTTTAATTTAAGTATGG
The DNA here is from genome assembly GCA_003599415.1 of Ignavibacteriales bacterium. Classification (GTDB taxonomy): domain Bacteria; phylum Bacteroidota; class Ignavibacteria; order Ignavibacteriales; family SURF-24; genus SURF-24. The sequence continues at coordinate 33,309 of QZKB01000173.1, forward strand.
AATCTGCTTATATAGATTGATTTGAATAAAACAATCAGTTTATTCTTTCGGAAATTCACATTTATTACTTCTTGGTTCAATTGCAGGATTTGTTTTTATAAATAAAAATGCGGCGTTTTTGTTTTGCAGTGATGAAATTCTATGACATTGTTTTTTTTCAATTACAAATATATCACCTTCAGCTATATTTTTCTTTAAAATACTCTCACCATCCTTTATGTCCAATACAATTGTTCCATTTAAACCAATAATTATTTCCTGTTGATGTTCATGGTATTTGCTTAAATATGATTTGTCCAAATCTTCTGGAAGCACAGCAATTCCAACTGCTATTTTTTCATTTTGAAGAAAATATGGATGATCCCCTTCATATCCAGCAAAGTATATTGATGATAAGAAATTGTGGATGCCACTCTTTTCTTTCATTAAGTTTAACAAAGTATCTAATTTAATTGGATCATATCCATTCGATTCTTTCTGGCTTTTATTGAAAGCTTCCTTTAATAATTTTGCCCTTTCAATAAATTCGCTATCATTAGATGAAAAATCTTCAGAACACTTAGGACAATAATCTGCATGTCTATGTACCAAATAAAAAGCATCGTATACTGTATCTACCTCTTTTAATCTTAATGTCCTAAACTTTTTAACAATACACAACTTAATAATACCAAACAGAATTATAATAGAAATGCAAAAAGCTAAATTATAAATGTTATATTTCTTAATTGTTTGTACCGTACCAAAGAATGATAACGTGATAAAAAGAGATAATACAATTGCTAATACTGCTGTAATATAAAGAGAAATGTTAATTGCCATATAAGTGCCCGAAAAAAATCTTGTCATAGCTTCTGCAAAGAATATTTCTTCCTTAAGAGAATCCCCACATTCCTTACTTGAATTTGCAATTACCATTTTGCAGTAGTTAAAAAACTCTTTCCCACCTCTTCCTGTTGTTTGTACTTTTGTTCCAATCCCCATACATTCTTCGTAGCTCTTATAAAAATTAGAAACTTCTTTGGGATGATATATTCTAATTTTCCTTGATTCCCAGATTGGATATGGAAACTTTTCAATTATCCAAATCCATTTATCAAAAGCAACGGGAATATCAATATTAAAATTACCTTTTAATAACTCATCTTTAATTTTTTCAAAGTCTTTTTCATTAGTAAAACCATCTGGTGGATCTTTCAGATATTTCTTTTTTAGAAATCTGCTAGATTTTTTATCTAATTTGTCAGCAGACTCTAGCCTTAATACACTTCCAAATATATAACTTATTATAAATAATATTACCGATAGAATAAACTGTTGAGATGTTAAAGTATTTATAAAATCCATTGGTATTGATTGTAAGTAGCATATACTAACAAAAACATATAACATAATTACAACTAAGATTGCACCGGGAAATGTTATTCCGACAATGTTTCGCAAGCCAAGTTTTATAAAGTTCATGATTAATATCCCATTTTAAATATATATCTTAAACCTAAGCCCACTTTTCTGACTGAATTATACCCGATAAATAAATCAAAGTTATTAATATTATATCCAACAAATCCTCCAATTCCTAATTCATATTTTTCTTCAGTAATCATATGGTATCCTCCACCGGTAAACCTGCCATCAATATAATTTGTGTAATACTTCCTTGATGCGAAAGATATTTCCACATTCATTCTTATATTTGAATAAATGTTATATCCGTATCCAAAGTCAAAGGAAGAAAAATAATTACCCCTTCCATTAGTAGTCCTTCCATAATTTGATTTTTGCTCAGAAACTTCTTTTCCTGTTGCATTATTTATTTCTGAAGAATATCCAAAATGAAAACTACTTTTATCTTTTAAATAAAAAACATCTCCAAAAATCGAATTTGATGTTGAAAACCCAAAACTAATTCCAAGGCTTTGGGCAATGCAGTAAGTTGATAAAAATAGAAAAACAATTATCTTTTGCATCGTTTTAATTATAAAAGGCAAACAACAGCTTTTTACCTTTTATGGCATTCATAGCAACAATAATAGCAACCATCAACATTGTAATAGTCTTTTTTCGCTTCTTTGATTGCATCTTGACAATTAGAGTATACTCCTAAGTATTTTCTATTTTGTTCTTCAGGCAAATATGTACAACCATCTTTATGGACTTCATGTTCACCTGTAGATTGATCATTTTTGTTTACGTAATAACTTGGCATATTAAGCTCATATTTTTTTACACAATTTATTTAGTAGCCATTTAAGATATTTATCTTCACAACCTGATGCAGAACTTATTAAAAATCCTATTATTAATATTGCAACAATAACAACACAACCAATCTTCTATATTTATTTTTTCCAGTCAAGGACGTAGTCCTGACTGGACAACAATACATTTTCAAAATCTTTCCTTGCTTCTCTTACTTTATTTAGTTTATATAAATCGGAAGCTGTATCAAGAAAATCCTTCATCAATGGAGCGCCACATTGGACAGAAGCTCCCGCACCTAAAATGAAAACTACATTACTCATTGAGTTGTCTCATTTGTAGTGGTTGTATAGCTAAAACCAAAAAAGTTATTCCTTAACAAGAAGTAGTCCTTCTTGTCATTGCAAATAAGCGTGGACTTCCCTTTAAGGAAACCTATGATAAATTTTCTATTGGATTTATAAATTATGTTTTGAGAGAGGAAAGAGATATAGAACATTTATTAACTTAAAAAATATTACAGCACAACCGCTATTTACTAATTCCTATTTTCATCCGTGAAATAAATCAGTAAAAGCTGTTTTAAGAATTCTTTATGACCGCATTATGTTCTATACTTCGGAAACCCCAGCCATCATAAAAGAATCATAGGAAATTTTTTAAGAACACGAAAATATTCTACCCACCAGCAATCATCTTTACATTTAGAGAAATAAGGGCAGGCAGTATTTTTTCATGGCAAAAATTGCTAAATCAGAATTCTAAAGTCAAGTTTAAATTTTAAGAAATATTATTTTATCTCCTCTTGCGGTTTTCATTAGCGGTTGTTTCAGAAAGCCAAATAGTGATTTAGCTTTAGGTAAAATAAGTTTTCTTATGGGAAGTATTTGTAAATTTCTTTACGATGCAAGATTCTCTCAACAATGATATTTTCTCCTTCCTTCTTAATTCCTATCCTGAAATTGCCAAATCGTACTTTATAGAAATTACTATAACCCTTCAACGATTCAATTTTATTATTCTCATAAATATTTTTTAATTCAGGAAGAGTTTCAAAGATAAAATGCTCGATTGGTTGTCTTAATTCAGAGGGTATATTTGCAAGTTCTTTTAATGCTCGTTTCTTATAAATCGTTTTCACTTTTCTTTCGGCAGGTTTTTATAATATTCCTTGGCTTCTTTTATTTCAAATATTTCATCTTCACCTTCTTCTCTCATTAATTGCACTAAAGAATAATTTTCCAAAATCTCTTCAAGCTTCCGGTAGGTATCGATATCTATCTGAACAGCAATTCTGTTATTATTTTCATCGACAATATATTTCTTTTTTATTGCTTCCATTTCTCCACCAAATCTTTTGCAGCAAGATACAAATTTATAAGTCATAGAACAATACAAACATCATAAGAATAAACATTGCCCTGGAATTAATCCCAGGGCGGATTTAAAATAATCTTTTACATCTTGCCTTTTATGTTTAATGATTGGGCAACCATATTTGGTGGAATCGGGTCAGGTACTTTATTGCTAATTGCCGGTAAGCTTTTCAAATAAGCAAAAATAGTCTTAAGATCATCTTCTGTTAATAGAGCGTAATTCTGCCATGGCATTGGCGGTAAAATACCCCTACCAAATCCCATATGCTTGCCTGTTCTAATTGCTTTAATGAAAATTTCATCTGTCCAATTACCAAGTCCTGTTGGACCATCAGGAGTTAAATTAGCTGCAAATGAAACTCCCCACGGACCAACCCATGCTGTAAGATCCATACTGGTATGCATCCACTTTGAATTTGTTACGCTTGTATCTACAGGAAATAATTTCGCTTCTGAAGGGTGACCGGAAAGAAGTTTTGTTGTGTCAAACATCGGTCCCATTTCAGTAAATACTTTTGGAGAATGGCAATCGTTGCAACCACCTAAATTGACAAGATATTCTCCTTTTGCAACAATTTCATCCGGTGACATTGCTTTTGCCTCTTCATTTTTAGAACAATTGATCTGGAGAAAAATTGAAAAAATAAATGCAGAGAAAAGAAAAATTTGTGCTATATATTTTTTCATAGAGATTCCTTTCTTTTTGTTTGTTTATTATGATTTACGGAAACGCCCTCTTTATAATAAACTAAGATTGTTTCAATCAAAATCAAGTAAATTTTAAGAAAGGTTATGAAACGAATTCTTCTGAAGAGAAAAATCAGAAAGGACCTTTTAATATTTTATTTGAAAAAGAGTGGTTCAATTGACTCCGCAAGTTTAAAATCATTTTCAGTTACTCCACCTTTGCTATGCGTTGTAAGAGTAATAGTAACTTTGTTATACGAGTGAAGATTAATATCAGGATGATGATCAATTCTTTCTGCTACTTCAGCAATTTTATTAATAAAGTTTACCGCGCTTATAAAATTCTCAAGTTTAAATTCTTTTTGAATTGATTTCCCGGTATAATTCCAACCTGAAAGTTTTTGCAGTTTCGAAAGGATTTCTTCTTCAGTCAGTTTATTCATATCATCTACTTTCCTAAAGATTATTTAAAAACAAATTGACTATCAATCATTACCCTCTTAATTCGTTCCTTACACTTTTGAGCAATAACCAATAGTCAATTTGCCGTACATGAGTCAACAATAGACTTTCCGATTTAAATTTCAGAAGACTCTGTCTTTTCCTCGTGTTTATCAGTTTCATCCGGAGCAATTGCTTCAACTATATCTTCAACAAAGCTCAGTTCATCAAGTCCTTCAAAATGTTTGACAAGAATTTTGCTTCCCTGTTTAAATACACCTTTAAGGATTTCTTCCGCCATCGGATCTTCAACAAATTTCTGAATTGCACGTTTAAGCGGACGTGCTCCGAACTTAGGATCAAATCCTTTGTTAACAAGAAATTCTTTAGCGGAATCATCCAATGATAATTCCATCTTGTTCTGCTTAACATTATCAAGCAGATCTTTTATTTCTATATCGATTATTTGCAGAATGTCATCTTTCTCAAGACTTCTGAACACGATTGTTTCATCTATCCTGTTCAGGAATTCCGGATTAAACAAACGTCTTACCGCTTCATCAATTGTGCTCTTCATATTGTCATATTTGCTCTGCTCGGTTGTAGAGCCAAAGCCCATTCCACCGGTAACTTTTATTTCCTTAGTACCAACATTCGATGTCATGATTATAATCGTGTTCTTAAAATCAACTCTCCTGCCAAGACTATCAGTAAGAATTCCGTCATCAAGAACCTGGAGAAGAATATTAAATACATCCGGATGAGCTTTTTCAATTTCATCCAACAGAACAACTGAATATGGTTTTCTCCTGACGCGTTCTGTTAACTGTCCGCCTTCTTCATAGCCAACATATCCCGGAGGTGCGCCTACAAGTCTTGATACCGTAAACTTCTCCATGTACTCGCTCATATCAATCCTTATCAGAGCATCTTCTGAATCAAATAAGTAGCGGGCAAGTACTTTTGCAAGCTCTGTTTTACCAACTCCGGTAGGCCCAAGAAATATGAAACTGCCAATCGGTTTGTTAGGATTTTTCAATCCTGCTCTTGTTCTTCTTATTGCTTTGGTAAGCTTTCCAACTGCTTCATCCTGGCCAACAATAACACCCTTAAGAGTCTTTTCCATCTTCATAAGTTTTTCAGTTTCTGCCTGAACAACTCTTGTAACAGGAATGCCTGTCATCATTGAAACAACAGTAGCAATGTCATCTTCAGAAACATCATAAACAACATCCTGCATTTTAGCATCCCATTCACGTTTAGCTAACTCAAGATCAGATTGCAGATTTCTTTCCCTGTCACGTAATCTTGCGGCTTCCTCATAATCCTGCCTCTTAACAACTTTTACTTTTTCCTGACGTACTTTTTCAATTTCATCTTCAAGTGTCAGAATTTCTTCAGACACAGAGAAATTTCCCATATGAACCCTTGAGCCTGCTTCATCAAGTACATCAATTGCTTTATCCGGTAAATAGCGGTCGGTAATATACCTGTCGCTTAATCTAACTGAAGAATCGATTGCTTTCTCAGAATATTTTACGTGATGATGCTCTTCATATTTGAATTTAATATTCTGAAGTATCTGGATTGTTTCATCTACAGTCGGTGGATCAACCATTACTTTCTGGAATCGTCTGTCCAATGCGCCGTCAGTCTCAATATATTTTCTATATTCATCTAAAGTTGTAGCACCAATACATTGAATATCTCCTCTTGCCAATGCAGGTTTGAACATATTGGAAGCATCAAGTGAACCTGAAGCGCCGCCTGCTCCAACTATTGTATGTAATTCATCAATAAAGAGAATAACATCAGTAGCTTTTTCAAGCTCCGTCATTAAAGCTTTCATTCTCTCTTCAAACTGACCGCGGTATTTTGTTCCGGCAACCAAACCGGCAATATCCAAAGTAACTACTCTTTTATCCTGCAGAATTCTCGGCACTTTTCTTTGTACAATTCTAAGTGCAAGACCTTCTGCAATTGCTGTTTTACCAACACCCGGTTCACCAATAAGAACAGGGTTGTTCTTTTTCCTACGGCTTAATACCTGGGCAACTCTTTCAATTTCCTTTTCACGACCAATTACCGGGTCAAGTTTATCTTCAATGGCTAATTTTGTTAAGTCTCTTCCAAAGTTATCCAGCACGGGAGTTTTAGTTCTTTCAAACTTTTTCTCACCTGAAGGTGGAGGAGTTGTTGATGAAGAGATCGGATCTCTTGGATTTTTGCTGTTAAGAATATTGTTTAATTCCGCCCGAGCATTTTCATATGTTACATTAAACTGATGAAGAATCTGCGTAGCTATATTATCTTCATCTCTTAAAAGTGATAACAGGATGTGTTCTGTTCCTATTACATCCGATTTATAAATTTTTGATTCAATCTGGGTAATTTTCAATACTTTTTCAGCTTGTTTTGTAAGCGGAATATTCCCAATAGTCAGGGTTCCACCAGCAGCCCTTACAGTATCTTCAATTGCTTTTTTAAGTTTAACAAGATCAACATCAAGATTGCGAAGAATCCTTACCGCCATTCCCTGGCCTTCCCTTATTATTCCAAGCAACAGGTGCTCTGTGCCAATATAATCATGGCCAAGCCTTAAGGCTTCTTCGCGGCTTAATCTAATAACATCCTGGACTCTTTCTGAGAAATTTCCGTCCATATTATAACCTCTGTAACTAATTGTTTTTTTAATATCCGGAATAAATATAACCATAGATAAACCTTCAATCAAGCCTATATATTTAACAGACGATTTAAGTCATCCGGTATTAAAAACAAATAAACAGCCCATAAAATTCAATTTAGAATATTTTTTTATTGCCCTGTAAATTTTTTCTAACTTCAGATATAGAAAATGAAACTCTTATTTATTTTTAACAAAACTCACCCCAACCTGCTATCGCAGGTTTTCCCCTCTCTTGGTAAGAGAGGGGATTTTTGTCGTCTCAATAGCGAGGGGTGAGTTAAAATACGACTTCTTTTTTTTCACCCATTTGGTGAATTCCTGTTGTTCTTCTCTTTTCTTTTTCCCTTTATGATTGTTCCATTTATTTCTATATAGGTTTTAAATATTTTTTATTAATGATGCTACTACTACCGGTAGAAATAATTAAATTAGCCTTTGAAAATTAAACCTATTGAAAAGTAAATAAAGAGAAAAAGTTATTTTATGGCCAAGAAGTACACGCTTAAAAAAATCAGCGCCCTTCAGAATAAAAGAACCGAAGTGGATGAATCCCGGTTTACTATCAGGTATAAAACAGAATTAAACGATTCCCAGTATGAGGCGGTAACTTCCATTGATGGAAATTACCTTGTAATTGCCGGTGCTGGAACAGGAAAAACCAGGACACTTGTATACAGGGTTGCAAGATTAGTTGAAATGGGCATCGACCCGAAATCAATTCTCCTTTTAACATTTACAAGAAAAGCTGCCAATGAGATGATGAACAGAGCCTCAGTTCTTCTTGATAATCGTTGTTCTAAAATTAATGGCGGTACATTCCATTCGTTCGCAAATATTACACTTAGAAAATACGCGAAGGCAATCGGATTGGATTCCGGTTTTACCATTCTTGATCAATCCGATAGCGAAGATATAATTAATTTAATCCGTTCTCAGCTTAACCTAGCTGATATTAAAAAACGATTTCCTAAAAAACAGACAATCTTCAGCATCATTAGTTTTAGTGTGAATACCGGCAAAGCTATTCCTGAAATACTTAAAGAAGAATATCCCCATTTCTTTGAATTCATCGATAAGATTCTTGAAATAGAAAAGGTTTATACTTCCTATAAACAAAAGAATAATCTGTTAGATTATGATGATCTTCTTGTCTACCTGAATAAATTTCTTAATGATTCCAATTCTGCCGCCAAATCATTTTTATCCACAATCAGGTATATAATGATTGACGAGTACCAGGATACAAATAAGCTGCAGGCAGAAATTGTTAAAGGACTTGCAAGATACAATAACAACGTTATGGTTGTTGGTGATGATTCACAATCTATTTATTCTTTCAGAGGTGCAAATTTTAAAAACATCATGAATTTCCCGCTTCAATTTGAAGGTACGACAATTCTTAAGCTGGAAGAAAATTACAGAAGCACACAGGAAATTCTCAATTTTACCAATCACGTTATTGAAAGTGCATTAGAGAAATATCCGAAATATCTTTTTACACGAAGAGGCAGCGGAGAACTGCCTGCAATTATTTCTGCATCAACTGAAAATATGCAATCGAAGTTTATTGTTGACAGGATTCTTGAACTTAGAGAAGAAGGAATTCCTTTGCAGGATATTGCTGTATTGTTCAGGTCATCATTTTCATCTTTTGATCTTGAAATAGAATTGAATAAAGCAAATATTCCATTTCAGAAATTCGGAGGGATGAAATTTATAGAAACTGCTCACGTCAAAGACGTTCTTGCTTTCCTGAGAATTGCTGCTAATCCCAAAGATGTTGTAAGCTGGTTTAGAATTCTTCTTTTGCACGAAGGTATTGGTCCTAAAAAAGCTCAAAGAATAATTGATGAAATTTCTACTTCACGTTTATCAATAAAGGTTAATCCAGAAGCGGTTGTACCCGATAAATATGATGACAAAATTGTAAAGTTGTTCATGCTGCTTAATTCAATTCATACTAAACAGGAATTGCCGAGTAAAAAAGCAGAACTTGTAATGCAATACTATGAGCCTCTGTTCAAAGCGAAGTACGATGATTTTAACAAGCGCAGGAAGGACCTTGAGATATTTTTAAACATAACTGAGAATTATAGAAGTCTCGATTCCCTGCTTGCTGATATGGCTCTTGATCCGCCGCTTGAAAGTGTTATTGATGTTGATGCTGAGGCTAAGGAAGATGAATTCATTACTCTTTCAACAATTCATTCTGCAAAAGGACTTGAATGGCATAGTGTATTTATAATTCATGCGTTGGAAGGATATTTTCCAATCAGCAGATCGTTCGATAGCCTTGAAGATCTTGAAGAAGAGCGAAGACTCATGTATGTAGCTTCAACAAGAGCAAAGCAAAATCTTTATATTTGTTATCCAATGCATATTTTTGACCGTGAAAAAGGAATGACATTTTCAAAACCTTCCAGGTTTATTGCAGGAATTAAAGATGATCTTGCCGAAGAATGGCTGCTCGAAGAAGACTTCTGATTTTTTTCTATATAACTTGAATGCAGACTAAACCTGAAGCTTATAAATTTGTCTGAATCGAAGTATGAACACTAATAATATTTCTTAATCATCAGGTCATACTGAGCAGATTTATCAGACATAGTCTGAGTAGAAGTATGAACACTAATAATATTTCTTAATCATCAGGTCATACTGAGCGGAGTCGAAGTATGACTGGCGCAATCCATTAAAATAAAAAACCCGGCTCATTGAACCGGGTTTTCGTAACAAGCAATCAAGCTTCTTTCTTACTTGATTAACAACATTTTCCTTGCCTGTACAAATGTACCTGCAGTAATTCTGTAAATATATGTTCCGTTTGCCAGATCACTTGCATCAAAGTCTACTACATAACTTCCTGCTGATTGGTTTGTATTAACCAAATCTCTTACCAATTCTCCTGTTACTGAGAATATCTGTAAGGTTACTCTGCTATCAACCGGAATTGTATAGCTTATCTTTGTGCTTGGGTTAAACGGGTTTGGATAGTTCTGGCTTAATTCATATTTGGTTGGCTGCTGTAATGAGACTTCTACAACCTGTGAATATGAATATGTACCGTCGAGATCTATTTGTTTCAGTCTGTATGATACTGTTGCAACAAAAGGTAACTTACTATCAATAAAAGTATAAGAAGTTACTTCTGAAGTAGAACCGTTTCCATTAACGTAACCAATGCTTTCCCAGCTATTGTTTACTTTTCTTTCAACCTGGAATCCTTTGTTATTTGTTTCGGTTGCTGTCTTCCAGTTTAAAGTAACTGCATTTTCTGCAAACTTAGCATTGAAAGCGACTAACTCAACAGGAACAACGCCCGGAAGTTCATCTGCGCCAATTTCAGAAGGATTATCTCTATCCTGTCCGTCTATATCTTTTGAAATAAAATCAATAGCAACACCTTTACCAATAACAGGTGAAGTATTCGAGGCTAAATGAAAATCAGTTGCAGATACTAAACCAGGATCAACACTAATACTATTTGCATCCTGACCAGAAGCTAACTGCCAGTCTGCCAATGTAGTTTGTGTAAGTAGATTATAATAACCTATTGTTGCGGTAGGACCAGCAACATAGTAATCATTATTATCAGCGGTAAATGTTGTTTTTGTACCGCCAAAATGAATTGCACGTGCAACAGCAGCATCCTTAAGATTAACAAAAATATTGTTCTTAATATCAAAAGTTGTTGTTGTATCCGGATTAAAGCTTAAGCAAGTCATTCTACCTGTTGGCGTTTTTGTCATCGCATTAAAGACTATTGTGTTATAATAAATTTTAATGGAGGCATTTTTTGCAGCATCCTGGAATGATATAATGTCAACATTTGTTGGTGTACCAGTACCTAAATGCTGGAAATCACCACCAAGGAAATTATTATAGATATTAAGATTTACTCCACTTTGACCACCTAATGTACCAATAGCATAAAATCCCTGAGCATCAGTAGTATAATCTCTCATCTTATTCAGGTAATTATCGCAAATATTAATAATACCACCGTAAGTATTCAATAATATTCCCCAAACAACATAACCGGAAATAGTCTTGGAAACATTTGCGATAGTGTTTCCATGAATTTCAGAAGTTGTTGTTCCTGAACCTACATAATAAAAATAAATTGCTCTCATCTGAGCATTTACAATATTATTTTTTACCGAAACATTGGTACAAAAAACAGGACCTGTACTGCCACCGGTTATACGTACACAGTAGTAAGGAATATTTGTTGTGTCACCAATTGAATTGTTTTCAATTAACAGGTTATCAACAGCGCCGGATGATTGCCCATTAGCATAAATACCTGATGATGTATTTGCTGAAGACATTGGAGCTTGCCAGATAAGGTTTGAATTTTTTATTGTAACATTATCGCAGTTGCCGTAAAGAGTGATAATGATTCTTCCGTTGGTACCATCTGTCATTTTCAAAGTTAAGTCTTTTGTAGTACCACCTTCAGTATTTGAACCATCAATAACTAAACGACTTACAGCATTAACTCCAATACCAGAATACTGATATGATCCGGAAGTTGAAACACAACCAGCAAGGGAAATTGTTGGAGCAACTCCGGGAGCAGGTTTGAATGTAAGAGTATTCCCATTGGTATTAACTGTAATGTTTGAATATGAAGTCTCAGTTATATCACTTGTAATATAAAAAGTACAGTTACCAATTAATTTTGATTTATTTAAGGAATCAACTGCTGCCTTTAAGGTAGCAAAATTTGGATCTCCACCACCAGGCTTTGTCCCAGGAGCACCAATATAAAATGTTCCTGCTAATCCGTTTTCCAACCAGTTTGTACGGATTCTGATTTCGTCAATTGTTAATGTTGGACCGGAACTTGAACCTCCTTGACGATATGTTATATATCCTAAATCAGCAGCATCGGCTTTTGCAGCATATGTATATGGACCAACCTCAGGAGTTGCTGGTTCAACTTCTGGCCAGGTTGCATCTTTAATTACATAAACGCTAATCGCGTCATCTGTAGCATCTACAGTATTGAATGTATACTTTACAACAATAGGATAGGTTTGGTTAAATACTAATTCGGATGTACCGTACAAAGCCCCACCGCTGACTTCATTATTTTTGCTTATGCCCATAACATATCCAGCACCAGAAGCTTTAATATGCAAACGAGCATAATAATTAGTCTGTGAGGTAGATTGGGAAAGCGCAATGAAATAATCACCGGTCTGAGCAGCTGAAACATTCAGCAAGAATGAAAGATAAACACTACCTGAAGATACGGGTGTGTAAGCCTTATAAACATCTTCTCCAGTACTTACCATAGGAAGCGCATTTCCTGCAACACCAGGATAATTAGGAAATGTAAGACCGGATGCTCCAACCGTTAATACATTGGAAGTACCTGAGCTAACAGTATAACCCGGAGTTCCGGTTAATAAGGTACCGGCATCATAGGAAAAACTCTCGAAGAATACTGATTGTGCAAGAAATTGAGTTGAGAAGAGTAGAGCGAAGAAAAGTATAAATCGTTTCATTAAATAACTCCTTCCATTACTATATATAAAATTAAAATTATGG
>QZKB01000008.1 GCA_003599415.1 Ignavibacteriales bacterium
TTAACAGAATATTAAAGAGATAAGAACCATCGGATTCCAGCACTTCACAATAGTTATCGGCATCTTCACTTTGAATAACTTCCTTAGCAAGATTTTTAATCATTGACAAGCGCTTGTTGCATTCACTGCGGAAAAGTTTGTTCACCCTGAACTTGTTAAGCTCTCTTACAATGTGAGTCTGATAATATTTGTAAAACGGCTCGCCTTTATATTTAAAATCGTCCGGCAGACCAAGCACGTCAAGTTTATCAAGCGATACCAATTCATCAAGTAGGAAAATATGGACAGGACTTCCTTCGAATGGTGAAAATCTTTTTATCGTGCTGTTCTTCTTTGCACCGGATTTTCTTTCCGCATAACTTATATTTTCAGCCGTAATATAATTTTCAATCAGCGTTTTTATTTTATAACGTGAAGCATCCTTCGGAAGCTCGGATTCCATATTGTCTTTAATCTTCTTGGAAATCTGGGCGACTTCAATTGTATTAACAAGCATAAACAATGAATTTGTATTCCCTGTCTCAACACTGTTCTGCTTCTTTGCAAAATCAATTACGTCTTTTCTTGCAGGAGTTGTAACTAAAGAACCAAGCCTGCTTCCGGTTGCACCAAGATTTTTTGTTGTAGACAACGATGAAACGATACTTATGTTTGGCAGTGAAGTTATGTTGTTCATTACATAACGGGAGATTGTACGCCACTTTGGTTCGTCAGGATCATCTATTTTAATTGAGTCGCTGTATGCTTCATCAAGCAGTAAAGTAATTTTATTATTGTTAAGGAATTTCAAAAACTTAATCAGCGCAGGGTTATTAAAATCAGTATAGCCCGAAGGATTTGACGGATCATTAATAATTATTGTAAGGTTCTCGCAGAACCTGTCCCACAGGCTGCCTGTATCATCAAACAACTGGAACGTTCCTTTCATCCTGTTCAGGCGATGATGAAGACGTTCAAAGTCAATCCTTTTATCATCAGTCAAACCAACTTCAAGATCGAAAGGATTAATATCAAACCTGTCTACCGGGAATAAATCCTTGTATTCCCAGGAAGCATCGGTATTAAAAAGAATATACGGTTTAAGTACTGCATCAAAAAGAATATCACGGATGATCATCTGAACATCATCGTGAATAGAAGTAATATCAAGGTTAGCAAGATTACTGATGAACTCCTTAATTACCTTCTGCGCTTCGGGGGATTTCTTTTTGAACTCATCATTTATTCCGATGTCAATCAGGAAGTTTGTGAATCTTCCTTTATTGTTCGATTCATTTTCAACTTTGGTTATATATGCTTTATACTTTTCAAGGAATAAGTTGATGCCGAAATTTTTATGGTAATGATTCCTCAGCGTTCTTTCGTATGTATTCGGAATTATATCAATGATTGTCTTGCAGCGTTCAACAATTTTGTTGTCAATAGTTTTAAGTTTTCTCTGCAGAAGATATTCGCCGTAAGTTCGCAGTTGTCCCCTGCCACCGCCTTCAACAATTGTAGCAATATTAACCTGTTCAATGTTTGAATAGAAATATGCTTTGGTTCTCGATTCAAATTCATGAATCAATTCCTTGTTCATCTTCTGCAGCTTTTCCGGCTTCTTGCAGTTCTGGATAAGAACAATATAATCGTGAAGCTTTGTAATAGCGTACTTATCAATTATAATTTGTTTTGCATAATCATTGAACTTGAATAAGGTTATATCTTTCTTAAGATTTTCAGTATCGCCAAGCTGCTCTTTTTTGAAATCTGCAAGTTCTTCTTCATAGTCGGCAATTTTCTTTTCCGCACAAACCCTGAACTTCTCAAGGTTTTCGTCGTTCACCTTATCAAGAATTAAACGAAGGTTAAGCTGAGTATTTGCAAGTGCGCCAAGTTTTTTTGTATGAACTTTATTAAGCGTGTTTATAATCTTGTTATGAAAACCAAACACAAGCGAAGTATTTGTACTGCGTGATTCGGGAGAATCATCAACAATTATAATCCTTGTAAGATACGGGAACCATCTTATATCATTAAAGATATTTTTACGCATGCTTTTTGCTTTAACAATAAAGATGCTTGTCATGTCGTTCTTTATACTCTCATAGAGAGAATCCGGATCAGTAAAATCATTTATTTTTACATCTTTATTATTAAAAATTTCCGATGCGAGTAAATCGATAACTGTGTTTGCTCCGCCGCCAACAACAGTGCGTATAAAACCGTTTAATCCTTTAAAGTTGACTGTAAGTTCTGTTCTTGAAAGAAAATCTTTTTTCTCTGCATTGGTTGTATAGTGAGTGCTCTGAATAACCATCTGCTCAAGGACATCCATGAAATAATTCCACTGAGCCTCCTCAATATCACCGTTAACGCCTATTACATCTCTGAATTTGCGCAACTCTCTCACATCATCGCCTAATGTTAGTTTATACATCAAATCAATCTGCGCTTCTGTTACCGGTGGTGTACCTACAGACAGATCATGCATTTTTAAAATATTCAATGCCTGAACTTTGGTATCATCATCCATCAGTTCGGTGTCAATTAAGGAAGTAAGAGATTCATTAAACTGAAGTCTCTTTGCAGCATACTGAAATGCCTTGGAATCTTCATGAGGAAACAGCATCAGGGAAACATCAACATAACCCGGAATTAATTCTTTAAGCTCCAGTACATTCTTATTAATTTCCATAAGCTGGCGCGTAGGGTCATCCGGCTCTTCGCAGCAAAGTTTAACAAAGTTACGGAGGTTATCTGCAACATGTTTCGGCAGAAAATTTTCTACTCTTTCGCCAAGCGAGGCGTAAAGGTTAATAAAATCTTTGGCATCTGATGACAGACCGCTTATTGGTTTTCCCGGTAATTGCATAGTTTTTCTTTTCCGTTTGTTATAAAATCTAAATTACATCACAATTGCGATGATAAGTTCGCCAGTTGGTTAATTTACAGGTTAAACTTGGATTCCAGACGTATTAAATTCTGGATTCAATATAATAAAAAAAATTTTTTGATATGCGGTTTGCAGCTAAAGAGATGCAAAAAAGTTAGAATAATCCACTTTTCAATGGATATTGTTGAAGGTGAGTGAATAAAATTACGTCAACCATTTATGCAAAAATTAAACGTCCCATTTCTTAATACATATAGTTATTTGAAAAGATTTTTGGAAGAAATTCTAAGCATGCTTCTTCGAAAGAGGAACGGTAAAATAGAATTTGGAGCCTTTGTTTATTTCGCTCTCAACCCAGATTCTTCCGCCGTTTTTCTCAATAAATTCCTTACATATAATTAAACCAAGCCCGGAGCCATGTTCTTTATTTGTACCCATTGTACTCTGCTTAAATTCAATATGAAATAATCTATCGAGACTTTCTTTTGGAATACCGACACCAGAATCATGAATAAGAATAACAACTTCATCTTCTCTCTTCTCGGTAGAAATTATTATTTGTCCATGAGCAATAGTAAACTTGATTGCATTTGATAACAGGTTGCGGAGTGTTGTATTGAAAAGGTTTTTATCGGCGTTAACCAAAACTGTTTTTTCCTTTTTAAAAATGATTGATATATCCTTCATCTCGCCGGACTTCTGAGCGATTTTCAGATTTTCATCAATGGCTTCATAAAGATCAAAATCTACTTTATTAATCTCAATCCTGTTGGTTTGTGTTTTTGCCCACTCCAATAAATTTTCCAGCAGCAGATAAGTATCCTTAGATGATTCCTCAATCTGTCCAAGACTTTTCTTCTTGTCTTCTTCACTGAAATCATTAAAATTTTCCCTAAGAAGCTTCGTAATACTTATAAGAGCCATAAAAGGATTCCTGAGATCATGAGCAATTATAGAGAAGAATTTATCCTTTGATTCATTCGCCTGTTTTAGCTTTTCTTCATTATCAAGAAGCTGTTTAGTTCTTAATTCAACTTTATCTTCAAGAATTTTCTGCAGTCTTCTCATATGCCTTGTTCTGTAACTGTAAATTGAAATTACTAACAGAACTACCAGTATAAACATTGCAATATTGAACCAGCCTGTTCTGTAAAAAGGAGGATGAACAACAATCCTGATCATTGTAACTTCAGATGACCAGATATTTTCACTATTAGAACCCAGGACTTTAAAGATATATGTTCCCTCAGAAAGATTTGTATAACGAATTGACCTTTTATTACCGCTCTCAATCCATTTCCCGTCAAATCCGTCAAGCATATATTTATAATTATTTTTTTCCGGTATATAAAAGTCGAGCGAGAAGAACTCAATGTTCAGAATTTTCTGACCCGGGTAAATATGGTATTCCGGTACATCATCTCCTCCCGCAGAGCTATTCATTAATAAATTAACAGCTCCTTCTTCTTCTAATACTTCAAGCTTAGAGATGATTACCTTTGGTTTGTAGGAATATGTTTCCATTTTATCAGGGTAGAAAGAGGTTACTCCATTAACACCTCCGAATAAAAATTCTCCTGATGCTGATTTGAAACCTGCTCCTATATAGTGGAAATTATCCTGCAACCCATCCAGTTTATCATAATTGTTAACGGTCTTAGTTAAAGGATTGAAGTGACAAATTCCTTTATTTGTGCTCAACCAAAGATGCCCGTCATTATCTTCAAGAATAGAATAAATTACATTATTGGGTAATCCATCTTCAATAGTGAAATGTTTATACTCATTATTTTTTTTATTAAAGCTGTACAAACCAAGAGAACTTCCGATCCATATTATTCCATCACCCGCTTCAACCAGTGCATAAATTTGTATCCGCTTTAAAGTGTATCCATCTTTCAGTTCTGCACCAACCTGTTCAATCTTTCCGGTATTCAGGTTAAACGAATTCAATCCGTTTGTAGTGCCGATCCATAAAATATTTTCCGAATCCATCATAAGTACAAGAACTTCATTGCTTGCAAGAGAATTACCTGATGAGATATCCGCATCATAATTTGACCATGAGTCATCATTGGAATTATATTTAACAATACCTCCACCATAAGTCCCCACCCAGATAATGCTGTCTTTAATCTCAAGGCATCTTAAGTCGTTAATGGATTTTTCATTTAAAGATTTCCCTCTAAACACAATATCCTTAACTTTACCGGACGACGGGTTGAGTTTGTTTAGACCATTGTTTGTTGCAATCCATATATTTCCGTCGCTGTCCTCTTTTATAGATGCTATTCTGTCATCGAGAAGTGAATTTTCATTATTTCCTTTTTTATAAAATGTAATTTTATTTCTTGCCGCATTTATTTTATTTAATCCGAAGAAATTTGTCCCCAACCACATATTACCGTTTTTATCAATTAAAGCAGTACGCACACCTTTACCACTGAGTTTCAGATCTTGCCATGATTCATCATTATATATCTTGAAGCGGGATGGTTTTAACAAAGTAGTATTAATTCCATCGTTTCTTGTTCCTATCCAGTACAAACCGGTTTTGTCTCTTGAAATACAACGGATATCATTCCCTGAAATGCTGCGGGGATTATTGTTGTAAGAAAAGCGGCTGAATTTTTTTGTAGCATAATTGAAAATGATTAACCCGTTCCCTACCGTACCAATCAGCAATTTATCTTCACTTTCCAAAAAGCAGTTAGTAATATTTATATTAAGTGATATATCAAGCTCTTTAGACAAATCAATCTTTTGCGTCTTCAAAGTTTTCAAATCAAAAGTATAAAGACCTTCTTCTGTTCCCAGCCATAAATTCCCTTTTGTATCAAAGTGAATTGCCCTGATTATATTACTTTTAATTTTGTCGGTATCAGAAATATTGATGTAAAATCTTTTATTTATTTTTGAATGGATATTAAAACAGTTGAAACCGAAATTAGTACCTATCCATAAATTACCGGTATTATCTTCAGTTATACCCCATATTCTGTTGTTGCTTATAGTTTGTTCATCGTCTTTTTTATTTTCATAAACCGTAAACTTATTTGTCTTCGGATCAAACGAATTCAATCCGCCGCCTGCAGTTCCAAGCCAAAGCGTTCCTTCTTTATCCTCGTGAATAACCGGAACGCGGTTATGACTAATGCTGTGAGGATTTCCTTGTTCGTGAAGATAAGAAATGAATTTACCGCTTTTTTTATCGAAGCGGTTTAGTCCGCCTCCCCAGGTACCAATCCATAAATTGTTCTTACTATCTTCATATACAATGCTGATGTTATTATTACTGAGAGAGAAGCTATCCTGCGGATTATAATTATAAACCTTAAAAGAATAACCATCGTATCGTGTAAGGCCTTCCTGGGTTCCTATCCATATA
Organism: Ignavibacteriales bacterium; assembly: GCA_003599415.1. Taxonomy (GTDB): domain Bacteria; phylum Bacteroidota; class Ignavibacteria; order Ignavibacteriales; family SURF-24; genus SURF-24. The sequence continues at coordinate 6,264 of QZKB01000008.1, forward strand.
AAACCATCACTCCCTTGTTTAACGGAGTAAATAGTTGACTGCGGCAATCCTTTTTCATTATTGATCCTAAAGAATTCTATATCCTGCGGAAAGATTGAAATCAGTCCGCTAAAGAATAATACTACTGCAATGGTAGACTTTAGTCTGATCAATTTTGTGGAAATCCTTTTATCTAAAGTATAAATTAAAAATAATCTTCCAATATTATCGCATAAATAATTGAAATTTTCATACGGCAAGTCTGCCAGATTTAAATGTCTGCTTGCTATAAATTATCTTTCTATCCAGCTTTGTCGCCTGGTAATAAAATTCGGTTCGGTAACAATATAAGGATATTCTTTTGAAACAGCATTCTTCCATTCACCGGATTCATTTAAAGTCTGAGCCTGCCATGTTTCGTCGCTTTTAATTTCAAAATCAGAATTGGCAAAAGATATTTTTGAAATAATATTTATGCCGGCAGAGCCATTCCTGTTAAAGTTTTCTACTTCTGCCGTTATAGTATTTTCACCGGCATGTAAATACTTTGTTATGTCTATAAGCTTAACCCTGCCGTATTCAGTAACCAAAGAAAGTGATCTTCTCGTATAAACCTCATCAACAAAAACACCGTTTACGGAAAGCTTAGCATAAGTATCACCCATCAATTGGAGTAATGCTTTAACCGGAGTTTCGTTCAGCGTAATTACTTTCCTGAATTTTGCATTATCTGCATATGAAGAATCATTGATTTTATTATATATCCATTTGCTTGTAAGTTTTGGGTTTTTAAGGTTACCGGAAGCCACCTGAATTTTACTTTCCTCAAAATAATTTATCAACCGGTCAAATTTATCTTCAATTAAATTCAGGTTATCGGGTTTGTAATATTTAAGCCAGATTGATGAGAAATCTTTTTTCAAATCTTTTAGTCCTGCAATATTCCCGTCTATTTTCTTAGTTAAATCTTCCTGATAGTTTTGCTTTGCGCTTATACTATCTCTAAGTAAAAATTGTGTCTCCATTTTTAAACAATACCATTCATTCATCTTTACAATAAAGCTAAGAATATCTAATTGATCTTTATTTTTCTTAACGACATTTTTCAATTCAGTTAAGGCTTTTTCGGTAGCAGGCATTGTACTTTCCATCCAGCTAAGCTTTGTTACCGGTGAAGCTTTAATTTCCCACCAGGCTGGTTCTCTATCCGGAAGCTGCGGATGGCGCCATACAGCATGCCAGATCATCTGGTTAATCGGGTTATTTAAATTATCATAAACAAGCCGAAGCCTGGCATCATCAACTCCATAAAAATCAAAAAGAAAATTATCTGTGAACTCAGCTTCATTGCTTTCATCAATATTCCATGCGCACTGGGCAGACCAAGCATAACCCATATAAATTAATTCTTTGAATGTCTCCGCACCATAATCTCCCCAGTTAGAATTTATCATTCCGGTTGCATTGTTTTCTATTCCGGCTTTTGTAAGATATTTTATGTTAGGAAAGGCATTGTAATTTGTAGGAAATGTTGTCGGAAAATTCCAGACGGAAGGCGAGACGTAATAATTTAATCCCGATTCCTTGAACAATTTAACAGAAGGATATTTTTCTTCAGCCCGGTAATGCCAGTCAACTACTGTTAAATCTGCCGGTAACTCTTTAATATTCTCCGGATGATTGAGAAGCTCATCCCCGTACATTAAAACTTTCTTGTTGTATTTTTTAATTATCGCGTAAACTTTTTTATAATGTTCAAGATGAACTTTGGCAAGGCTGGTTTTATCAACAAGATGTTTGCTGTAACCCAATCCAACATCGTGGCTTTCATCTGCACCCATATTAAAATATTCGCTTGGAAACATTTCAAAAACTTCCTTAAGCATATTTTCAAGGAAGAGATAAATGGAATCGTTTGAAACATTTAAACATGCAGCGCCGGGAAACTCTGCATATTTCAGAAATTCTTTTTGATTAAGAATATTTTCATAATGCCCAAGTGTTTGGAATATAGGAATAACGTCGACAAATCTTTTAGAAGCATATTCAACAAGTTCTTTAACTTCCGCTTTAGAGAGCGCACCACGCCCTTTACCAATTGAGGGATAGCTTTCTAACTGAAGCATATCCTCAATGTAAGGCATATAAACATTCATTTTATAGCGGGAGATTATATCAATAATTTTTTTGAAGTTTTCTATTGTTGAAACCTGTCCCCGGCTTATATCATCCGAAATGCCTCTCACTTTCAAGTCGGACCAGTCAATAATTTCCATTTCCCGCAGTTTGTTTTTGTCTGTTCTCTCAAGAAGCTGAACCAGACTCATTACGCCATAAAACAATCCCTTGGAAGATTGTGCCTGTAATTTAATTCCCTGACCACTTACAGACAGCACATAGCTTTCGTCTAATTTATCACCTGGAATTTTATCGATAAACTTTCTACTTAACTGTTCCCGGATTAAAGAAATATTTCCTTCACCATTTCCATCTTCAACAATTTTGGAATTAATTCTATTTGTTTCAGACAAGGTTTTTTGCAAAATCTCAGCAGTAAAAAAATCTGCGCTTTTATTATTCAGTAAGATTTTCAAATCTGGTTTAAGTTGAAAATAATTCTCTTTCATACTAACAATTTGAGGGACGGGAATTACATTTATTTTCATTTCTTCTCCCAGAATTATTTTAGTAATGAACAAAAGAACCAAGAAGGTTTTAACATATTTCATCAGGTTACTCCCAGCTATAATATTAAGGCAATGAAAAATAAATCTGTTAGGATTAAATAGCCAAGAGAAATTTGTGAAAAACATTTGTTTTCCCCAAAAATATCGCCAAGTAAGACTCCAATTAAAACTAACTTTATTACATTAAATATTTTAAAAAGATGTTTTTTATAAGAGCCTAAATTAATGTAAATTTGAGCCAACGTTTTATAATTCATGCAATTTTGTTCAATGTAAAATCAGGAGAAATATATGTTCAAGAGAAGTGTTATAATTGTTTCGTTGTTTTCATTAGTATTATTAGCTGCCGGGTGCGGTAAAGGAAAAACTTCAATTACATTAGCCGGTTCAACAGCATTCCAGCCTTTTGCAGAAAAACTTGCCGAACAATATATGAGCGGGAATCAAGGTGTTTCTGTAACAGTACAGGGCGGCGGTTCTGCAGTTGGCATTCAATCCGCTAATTCCGGTGCGGCAGAAATTGGTATGGCAGACCTTGTGGCTCTTCCTGATGAAGCAAAGAACCTGACTGCAACAGTTGTTGCCAAAGATGGAATTGCAATTGTTGTTAACCCGCAGAATAAAGTAGAAAACCTGACTACCGACCAGATAAGAGATATCTTTAACGGTAAAATTACAAACTGGAGTGAAGTTGGCGGAAATTCTGCACCAATTACTGTTGTATCCCGCGAAGCAGGTTCAGGAACAAGATCATCCTTTGAGGAAATTATCGGTGATGTTCAGCTTAAAAGTGATGCTCTTATACAGGATTCAAACGGCACAATAAGGGAAACTGTTGCCAATGATGTAAACTCTGTAGGTTACCTTTCCCATGGACTAATTAATGAAAAAATAAAAGCGTTAAAAGTTGACGGAGAGGAAAGTACAACCGAGGCTATTATTGCTGGAAATTATAAATTAGTAAGACCTATCTTTCTTCTTGTAAAAGGTGAATTAAAAGGAGAAGTAAAAAGCTTTATAGATTATATCCTTTCCGAAGAAGGACAAAAGACAATTCAATCCAACGGACTTTTGCCGGCTAAATAATAGACCAGGATATTGATGAAGTTAATTGGCGAAAAAGGTGTTCAAAGGATTTTATTGGGAACTGCGTTCTCTGCAATCTCCGCTTTATTATTAATTGCTCTTTTCATTTTAAGCGAAGGGCTTCCTTTTATTTTTAAGTACGGGATTAATGATTTTCTTTTTTCATCGGAGTGGCAGCCTCAGGCAAATAAATTCGGTATCTTCGCTATGATTACAGCATCTATCTGGGTAACACTTGGAGCAATGCTGGTGGGTGCACCGCTTGGCGTTGCAGGTGCTTTATTCCTTAGCGAGTATGCCAACAAAACAGTTATGAAAATAATCAAACCAACCATAGAATTGCTGGCAGCTATTCCATCCGTTGTGTATGGATTTATTGGTGTTATTGTTCTGGCTCCTTTAATAAGAGAATATCTTGGCGGACCAGGTTTATCGTTACTTGCCGGTTCAATAGTTCTTGGCATTATGATTCTTCCGACTGTCATCAGCATTTCAATTGATTCCATTATGGCTGTTCCGAATTCTTACCGTGAAGGTTCTTTGGCGCTTGGAGCAACCACATGGCAAACTATTCATATGGTAACAATTAAAGCTGCAAAGTCAGGAATTATAGCAAGTATAATTCTTGGTTTGGGAAGAGCAATCGGCGAGACGATGGCAGTTATAATGGTTGCTGGTAACTCTGTAAATATTCCCGGTTCAGCTTTGGATTCTGTACGAACTTTAACTGCTAACATAGCTTTGGAGATGAGTTATGCAACAGGACTGCACCGCCAGGCTTTATTTGCTACAGGTGTAATCCTTTTTATCATAATCATTATTCTTAATTCAATTGCCAGTGTTGCTATAAGAAAACGGGCGGTAAAGAAATGAGGATACACCCAAAGTACACACAACGTTTTGCAGTTTCAATTCTTCTTGGCGCCACAATTGCCACTTTGATAATATTAGTTTTTATTATCGGGTTTATTCTTGAAAAAGGATTACCTGTTTTAAGCTGGAGTTTCCTTGCTGAAAATCCCAAAGAAATGGGCAAGGCAGGCGGAATTTTTCCTACACTTATCGGAACAATAATTCTTCCTTTGCTTGCAATTTTAATCGCTACACCGCTCGGCATAAGCACTTCAGTTTATCTTTCCGAGTACACCAGGGAAACAAAGATTACAAAGATTATCCGTTTTGGTACAGATTGCCTTGCCGGAATTCCATCAATTATTTTTGGTTTGTTCGGCTATATCTTTTTTGTTGTTACATTGGAAATGGGCTGGTCAATTCTTTCAGGCGGATTAACCTTAGCAGTGATGGTATTACCTACCATCATTCGTACAACGGAAGAAGCTGTTAGAGCAGTGCCTAACTCTTACCGCCAGGTCAGCTTTTCTTTAGGCGCAACAAGATGGCAAACAGTTAAAAGAGTAATTCTGCCGAACGCTTTACCCGGAATAGTTACAGGGATAATGCTTAGCATCGGCCGCGCTATCGGAGAAACCGCAGCGGTTATCTTTACTGCCGGTTCATCATTATTAATTCCAAGTACACTTTTTGATTCAACAAGAACAATGGCGGTTCACTTCTATATACTTGCACGGGAAGGAATATCCCAGGAAAATGCTTACGGCACGGCGGCAATATTAATTATTGCTGTTCTGCTTGTTAATCTTTCAGCTTACTGGATTATGAACAGATTCATTGCCAAAAGGAGCTGACGGGTGAACACAACAATGAAAAATAAATTTGAAATAAAAAATCTGAACGCTTATTTCAGCAAAGAAAAGATTTTAAAATCTATTAATCTTGATGTGCCTGCTAACGAAATTCTTGGTATAATTGGTCCTGCCGGTTCCGGTAAAAGCACATTCCTGCGCACATTAAACAGGATGAATGACCTTGAACAGAATTTTTCTCTGGATGGAAATGTTTTGTTAGACGGCGAAGATATTTACAAAGCGAACTATGATGTTGTCGGATTAAGAAAAAGAGTAGGGATGGTATTCGCAATGCCGGTTCCTTTACCAATGAGTATTTATGAAAATGTAGTTTACGGCCCAAGGTTATCCGGCAAGAACGATAAAAAATATCTTGATGAGTTGGTTGAAAAAAGTTTATCGGCAGCATTCATCTGGGATGAAGTAAAGGACAGGTTAAAATTATCCGGATTAAGACTTTCAGGCGGCCAGCAGCAACGCCTTTGCCTTGCAAGAGTTCTTGCAATGGAACCAGAAGTAATTCTTCTTGATGAACCATGTTCCGGGCTTGATCCGATCTCAACTTCTAAAATTGAAGATGCTCTAACTGTGCTGAAAAAAGAATACACAATTATTCTTGTAACGAATAATAATATGCAGGCTGCAAGAGTCTCAGATAAAACTGCATTCTTCCTAATGGGAGAATTAATTGAAATGGCAGAAACCAAACAGCTTTTTACCGCTCCGCAAAAAACAGAAACCAATGATTATATAACCGGCAGGTTCGGATAATGGAATATCAATTAAAAGCACCGATAAAAATTCAGATAAGCAACTTAGATTTGTTCTACGGAGATTTCCAGGCTTTAATAAATGTTGATATGCCGGTTCAGGAAAAATTAATCTCTGCTTTAATCGGCCCATCCGGCTGTGGTAAATCTACTTTGTTAAGATGCCTGAACAGGATGAACGACCTTATTCGCGGAGTACGTGTTACCGGCAAAGTAAGGCTTGATGACTTGGATATCTATGCCGCAACCACTGAAGTGCCCGAACTTAGAAAAAGAGTTGGAATGGTTTTTCAACGGCCAAATCCTTTTCCTCTTTCTATTTTTGACAATGTTGTATACGGACTTAGAGTTGCCGGGATTAAAGATAAGAAACGTTTAAGCGAGATTGCCGAACAAAGTCTTAAAGGCGCATGGTTGTGGGACCAGGTAAAAGATAAAATGAATCATCCTGCACTTGAGCTTCCTTTAGACCAGCAGCAGCGGTTATGCGTTGCAAGATTATTAGCTGTTCAGCCGGAAGTAATTTTAATGGATGAACCATGTTCCGCCTTAGACCCGATTGCTACGATGAAGATAGAAGAGTTGATGCTTGAACTTAAAAAGAATTACACGATTGTAATTGTTACACATAATATGCAGCAGGCATCACGTGTTTCCGATTATACCGGTTATATGCTGCTTGGGAAAATGATTGAGTTCAACGAGACGATAAAAATATTTACTCACCCTGCCGAAAAGCTAACCGAAGAATATATCTCCGGCAAATACGGTTAAGATAAATTCTCAAGCATATCCGGATGCTTCGAAAGTTTTTTTCTGTGTGATATTACTTCAGCATTAATATAGAAAATAATATCTTCGGCAATATTCGTTGCATGATCTGCAAGTCGCTCAATGTGTCTGCTTAAAACAATCAGGTGAGAGCAGGGCTCAATAAGGTCTGAATTGGTTTGCATTTTTGCCACAAGAAATTTAAATGATTCTTTATTCAGCTTATCAACTATCTCATCATTATCCAATACATTATTAGCAAGATCAATATTAGAATTTACGAACGCATCAATTGAGTTTTTAACCATTCCCCTCGCTTGTTTTCCCATCTCAAGTATCTTGGATTCAATTAAAAGATTATGATGCTCGCTTACTTTCTTTACACGCTGGGCAATATTAACTGCAATATCGCCGCATCTTTCCAACTGGTTATTAATCATCATAGCAGAGATTATAAACCTTAAATCTGTTGCAACCGGCTGAAACAATGCAAGAATATTTTCACATTGGGTTTGAATAAGATTATCATAAGCATCTATTTCAAGGTCTTTTTGCTTAACACCGCGGCAAAGCTCTTTGTCTCCCGTTTCAAGCGCCTGCCCCGCTTTACCGACTTGTTCATCTACCAAGGAAGCCATTTTAATAAGATTGGTTTTCAAACCCTCAATTTCATGTAAAAAATTATCCTGCATAATTTCACCTTTCATTTGATTAAACAGAGGGTGATTAAAAAGTAATTTATCAAAAATAAAAGCAGCGAAAATCATAATATATCTGTGTCATCTGCGTTCTATAGATTTCAGATAATTACTTTTTAAACAGCCTCAAACACCAGAAAAAATTCTCTGTAATATTTCTGCGTAAATTAAAACATAATTTCAAATAATTCCAAACATTTATATGGTTGATGACTTCCCTTTTTCACTTCATTATGGAAAATATTTACCATCAGACTTTTACAATTCGGGTTGTCTAACTGAAAACCGGATTTATGAAATCAGGAAAAAAATTAATATGTTTACAGCGATTTATTTAAGAAGTGGGTTATGTTTAAAAAATTATTAATGAAAGAAGAAAAGTTCTTCGCTTATCTCAATGAAATGTCCGGTCATATATTGCAGGCTGCTACTTTATTAAATGAATTATTGGTTAAATTTGAAAATATAGGGGAATATAAAAGTAAGATCCGTTTAATTGAACATGACGCTGACAGAGTTTCAACAAAAATTTTTACGGAACTTAACGAAACATTTGTAACACCAATAGACAGGGAAGATATTTTCTCGCTTGTACAGGCTCTTGATAATATTGTTGACAGTATTGATGTTATTTCAAATAGAATTTTCATCTACCGGGTAAAGACAAAAATTGAATTCGGCCCGCAGTTATCGGAGGTTCTTCTTTCACAAGCAAAAATTATTGCCGACGTTATTCTAAACCTCAGGGATTATAAAAATTCAAGCAAAATGCTTGTAGCTATCCGTAATCTTGAGAGTGAAGGAGATACTATTTATCAACATGCAATTACCCAGCTTTTTGAAAACGAGAAAGATGCTATCGAGTTGGTCAAGAAGAAGGATGTTTTAAAGTTTTTTGAAAGAGCCATAGACCGTGCACAGAAAGTTTCCATTGTTTGCGAAAGTATTTTAATAAAAAACACATAACCTTTATGCTTGAATTAGTTCTTATTTCTATTTTCATCGCTTTAGTATTTGATTTTCTTAACGGATTCCATGATTCAGCAAATTCAATTGCCACTATTGTATCCACACAGGTTTTGTCTCCACGCCGTGCTGTTATATGGGCCGCATTTTTTAATTTCGTAGCCGCTTTTGTGTTTGATGCCAAAGTAGCAAAAACTATGGGAAGCGGGTTAGTTGAGTTAAACGCAACTGATATTTATGTGCTTACAGCAGGATTATTAGGCGCAATAGTCTGGAATCTTTTAACCTGGTATTTTGGATTACCCGTAAGTTCTTCTCACGCATTGGTTGGCGGATACGGTGGCGCCGCAGTTTTTAAATTAGGATTTGGCTGTTTAATCTGGTCGGGCTGGTTGAAAATTATCTTATTCATATTCATTGCTCCAATCATTGGATTTATTATCGGTCTTATAAATATGCTTGCAACTACATGGATCGTACGTAGTAAAGCACCGAGAAAAGTGGATAAAGTTTTTCGTAAGCTTCAATTAGTTTCCGCCGCATTTTACAGCTTTGGTCATGGAACAAATGATGCTCAAAAGACGATGGGAATTATTGTCGGTATTCTTTACTCCGCTAAATATATTGACCATTTTTATGTTCCTTACTGGGTTGTAATTTTATGCTATTCTGCCATTTCACTTGGTACAATGTTCGGCGGTTGGAGAATAGTTAAAACAATGGGAATGAGCATTACAAAGTTAAAACCTATCGGTGGCTTTTGCGCTGAGTTTGCAGGCGCTACAACAATTATTGGTTCTTCATTGTTTGGAATTCCAATCAGCACAACTCATACAATAACCGGCGCTATAGTTGGTGTTGGAAGCGTTAAGAGATTATCAGCCGTTCGCTGGGGTGTTGCAGGCAGAATTGTCTGGGCATGGATTTTAACTATTCCGCTTTCTGCCTTATGCGGCGCTTTTATTTACTGGATATTTAAGTTTTTTGTTTAGTTGAACAAAATGTGTAATCTAATACTATAAAGTTAAAACAAGTAGAAAAACTATGTTCAAGAAATTATTACCAAAAGAAGAAAAATTCCTGGACTTTCTGAAGGAAATGTCTACTTATATTTTACAGGCGGCAGCTTTATTAAACGAGATGCTCATCCGGTTCGAAAATATTGGCGAGTATAAAAGTAAAATCCGTTTAATTGAACATCATGCAGATGAAGTCTCGGCCAAAATATCAAAAGAACTTAATGAAACTTTCATAACTCCAATTGACAGGGAAGATATTTTTTCTCTTGTACACGCGCTTGATAATGTTGTTGACAGCATAGACGTAATTGCAAACAGAATTTTTACATATAAAGTTAAAGCCCCTATTGAATTCGGTCCGCAGCTTTCGGATATACTTCTTTCACAGGCGAAGATAATTGTTGAAGTTATATCTAATCTTGAGGATCATAAACATACCGGGCAGAAGCTTGTTGCAATACGCGACCTTGAAAGTGAAGGTGATACAACCTTCCAGCAGGCAATTACGCAGCTTTTTGAAAATGAAAAAGATGCAATTGAACTGATTAAAAAGAAAGAGATACTTGAAATTCTTGAGAAGGCTATCGACCGCGCACAAAGAGTTTCAATTGTTTGTGAAGGCGTTCTTATAAAGAATATTTAATTTAATGTGTCTGCAATTTTTTCTAATCGAAAAGATTATTGTACTGGTACTTCACAATAATTTCTTAACGGAAGCTTACCTCGGTTGCCAAGAAGCATTCCATGATAAAATGCTCGGCAGTAAAAATGTTGCAGCCTGCCAACGCAGGGTATTGGATTGTTTAGCTTCTCAGGTTTTTGCACTCTTCGCCAAAACCCATTTTGACAATCCCATATTTTTGTTGAAATACTTATTTATGTAATAGAAAGGAAGAATACTCAACAATAGAGATATAGAAATATTTTCTATCAGGATAGGAAGAATATTATCGTTATGAAATAGATTATATATAATATCCTCAATTAATATTTCATTGTCTTTCAAATAAATTTCAAATCCAATAGAAATATAATTTGCCAGAATTATTGAGAATATAATAATGACAAACAATGACAGTTTTGCTAGTTTGTTTAAGGTACCTTTAAAATATTTATAACCATTGAAACTTAATAAGCCTAATAAAAGTGCGCCAAATGCAGTCAACCTATGTAAATATACCGCAATAGCCACCCACGCTATTACTCCAATAGCAGTAAATAGCAAAGATCCTAAAATTCCTCTGATATAATTTTTCTCTTTATATTCTTCCAATTTTTCATTTTGATATCTATCATTCTCTTCTCTTTCAATACAGTGTTGGCAAAGCATTTTAGTTAATTCATTTGCTGTATTATAAAAGTATTTTAAATCTCCAGACTTCTCACATTGAAAACATGTATTCATTGGAGAAACAGAATGTGATTTTAATACATCCGAAAGAAAATCTAATCCTCTCTTAAGAACTTCCTTTGAAGTGGAAAGAAATATTTCTTTATATCTAATAGCCAATATATTTCCTCCTAAGAGGACAGCACTAATTTTTAATTCTTTTTTACTTTGAAGAATAGCTTTTCGAATTGAATCTTGCTTTTCATAATCCGTGTTTAGTAAATAAATCGAAATCTGTTTAAAACCATGACCATCATTCATCTGGAAATAATAATCCCTATATAATCCAAACACACTACTATTACTTAAATACCAATCATTCTCTTTCGCGATTTTTTTCAATTTGGAATAAATCATTTGAACTCCTTCAAAAAGTTTAATAACAACATTATTTTTAAGCCACCGCCTAACACAGCTATGCAGCTTTTCCCAAAGGGACTCCTTCGGAGGAGAAACCAACACCAACTTGTCCACCATCTTTTAGGCGGATAATTTTTAATTTATTTTCTTAGTAACCTACTTCAAATAGCAACTAACTTTTACAACGCAACTTTATAACTGCACAAATGCCCAACAGTTAAAAGCTCTCGGCTTGTAAAACTGGTTATACGTTTGCACTTTTATTTGCTAAATGTTCCTTTAACTTTTCTTCATAATCATCAAGTTTATACAAATAAGGATAAAGAGAGGTAGCTCTTTTATCAAACCATACTCTTTTAAATGCACGCGAATGCCAAAGTATTGTATCGATATTACTAGTAGCGTGAACTTGAATATCTAAATCAGATTCAAATAAGTAAACATATTGCATTCGTAAAATGTGACTTGCTGTTTCGATAACGCTTTGTAAATCATCAGTAGATAATGGGAAATTTACATATATATCATCAGGATTATTAAAATACCTTGCATCAGAATGCACTAGAGAAGTATCACGACGACCTTTTATATTTTTAATAATATCATTTTTCTCCTCAATCATATTTTGATGTTCTGTTATAATTTTTTGATATGCTTCAGGAACAATTATCTCCCTTTGCTCATTGTCAGTATTGTAAATTGTAGGTTCAATTGCTTTGGCGTGCTCTTTTGCTTTTTCCAACCAATCAATAATGGATTTATCTTCTCTGCTATCAAGAAGCAAACATAATTCTATTAGTATCGTCCTATAAAAACTAAAGCCAAATAATCGGAAAAAATATGAACCAATTTCAATAGCTTCGATTCTTTTTGGCGTCTCCCACTCTTTTAAAAGTTTTAATTGATTATCTAATCCTTTCACATATAGTAAACGATGAATCAATTTGTTTAAATATTGTCTTAATTCTTCTTTAGGATTTTCCATATTTATTATTTCCTTTTTGGGTGCGGGGAGGGGGCATTTAACCCCCTCGCGCGCTCTTGGAAGCTTCATATTTTTTACAATTCATCATTTCCTCGTTGGGTTGGAATCAATCCCCGCAGCAACGCGATTCCACACCATACGCTTGATAAAATAGTTTTTGCTGTTTTAACGATTGTAGTTTTCATATATACCTCCTTGATTAAAAATAAAATTATTAAAATCGCGGAAATAGATAAATCCAACCCAACCGAAAATTCAATGAACGCTATTATATGAGCTTTTATTCCCAAGCTCTAATCAGAAGCATAACTTATAATCAAGCCGCCAATAGATAATTTGTACTTAGCTGTTTATCTACCGGCGTTTGTTTTATTATTTATTTGTTCACCTTTTCGCTTGATATGATTCCAACTATAAAATGAAATCAATGGGACTCCTGTTACCATGCATTTTTTATTTAACTACATCAATACCAATAATCCTGTTAATTCTTTAATTCTGAAAATTCTGATCCTGGTTTGTATATAGTTATTGGTTAATCGTCTTGATGAATAAGTAAGAGAGCTATTTGAAAAACCTAAATCCACTTTGCCCCCGCAAAGATTATTGTGTTGAAAACTTTTTCAATTATAAACTATTTATTTTTTCTTGTCAATACTGCCGGACTTATTACTTCACAATTTGCGTACTGCTCCACCAGTGGTGGATTGCCAACTGCTGACTGAGGATTGAAAGATATTTTTAGGTTGTTATAATTGTTTTCTTACTTTTATTAATGTAAAGAACATTTATTATGAAAACTATTCTTCAACTATATTTCTATATCCTCTTGTCCCGATTCAAATCGGGATCCTTTTTTACGCGGTTATGTTGCCTTATCTGATTTATTAAAAATCCTTGGAAAAAATCTTCCGGTTCTTTTAGAATAATTTGTGTATTCACCCGGAAATTCTTTTTCCATAAGTTTTTCTTCACCGCCTATACACCAATGCCATACTGGGTGTTGAACGAGTGCCCATAAAATATAAATCCAGTTATTAAGAAGAATTGCTAAGCCGAAATTGAAAAAGGTTAAAAAGGCTGCATATAACGGATGCCTAAAATACTTAAATGCACCAAGAGTAATCAATTTATTTCCTCTATCAGAAGGTGGCAAGGATTTTACACTCCAAATTATTATAATAACTGTGAGTACAGATAAAACGCTAAAAATAGAATATCTAAGAAAATCGTTTTCTGTTATTTGAAATGAGCTAAAATATTTTTCGATAAATAAAAATATTGCCAACAGGGCTAGACTAATTAATAATCCTATTGGTCCCGAACCAAATATTTTTTCAAATTTGTTCATCTTATTTATTCCTTTGCAACTTAACTTATACTTAACCCCGACTTTGCCGGGCAAGCCGCCATTAGATAATTTTTCCTTAGCTGTTTATCTACAAGCATTTGTTTTATTATTTAGAGACTTCTGAAAAATTCAGAATGTCATTCTCGTGTAAACGGGAATCTATAGAAATTTTTATGGATTCCCACTTTCGTGGGAATGACAGGTTATATACAAATTATTTTTCAGATGTCTCATTTAATTGTTTCCTCATCTTTTGGCTTGATATGATTCCAACTATAAAAAAGAAACTATTACTTTAAACACTGCGTCAAGGTTTGGACCTTGACACCCGGATTAAAAACGAGTTTCCAAAAATTCAGTCTTTTATTCTTGCCAGAAGAAATTTAATTTCGCTTAATCCCATTAATTTTTGTATAAGTCCGCTTATTCCGCTTCCGGAAATTTTTGCCTCAGATTTTACAATTCCAATTTCAGGGGCAAGCCATTCGGTTTCATAACTGGTTTCATTTCCCGAAGTCATTTTCAAAACAACCTTAATGCAATCAAATTTGCCGACTTTTGTATTAATACTCTCTATACCGATTATTGACCCGTTTACAACTAAGCGGGTTGAATCGCCATCGTCTATTTCGTAACCAATCCATTGCCATGTTGAACCAAGTGTTATAGGAAGAGGAAGTCTTAACAGCGGTTTGGAGTAGGTGATCGTTTTACCGAAAAAATACGCCTTGCTGCAAACCCGGGTCATGTATATCCCTTTCTCGTTGGACATTAAAGTTTGTTTGTAAGTTAAGCTGCCTGCATTAATATTAAGCGTAAAACTTTTACCTTCAGTTTTTATTTCTGCTTCAGTCGTTCCAATGTTGGAATCATAAATAAATTTAAGATTGTTCTTAAGGGGAAAATATTCTTTTCCATAAGTTAACTTCTCAGAGGAATTGGGACTTTCCGGTTCAAAAAAAAAGCCCACCTGAAAAAAGCTTAGGGAGAAAAATGCAAACAGAAATAAAAGAGATGAATTCATTTGGCTCCTTTAAAAATATAAGCGCAAAGTTAAGCATTTAAAATTATTAAACGGCAAATTAATTGTTAAATTATGATTAAATGGTTCTAATAATAATTTCTTAATGATAGTTTAACAATTCGGTAACTCTGGAATTTCCTTTATTGTGTAATTTTTATGCAAACAAAAAGGAGAAATAGATGATTTATGAGATTGGCGATTTGGTGAAATATAGTTTTCCGGAACCCAACAAAAAGGATAAAGACAGCATCACCGGCAGAGTAATTAAGTCTGATCTTGAAAAAATTGTTATTCAGTGTGTGGATAATACCAAGCTTGTTATTTCATTTAAGAATTTTGAAAAGATTGAGTTGCTGCATGGAACAGAAGTTCTGGATTAATACTTATTCCAAAATTTAAACTGATTGCAGATTTAGGTACCTGCTTTTCTTTGATTCCTTAATTTTATCTACCTCAACAACAATGAATCCATCAATGCAGTTTTCAAAATCCTTGTCTATTCCAAAGTCAAGAAAGTTTACTCCGCCCGGTTCACATAATTCAGTGTAATGTTTGTAAAGCGGTGGAACCGAAAAACCGTAATTCTTCATCAGCATTTTTAATATTCTGAAATCATCTTTCCTTTCGTTGCTGTTAAATAAAGTCATACACTCTTCCAGGTTTCCGCTTGATATAGTAAAAGGATTTCTTGCTTTAACAAGATTGTTGGGATTGTCAAACCATTTCATATAAAAGTAAACCAGCATCCGCTTTGCTTCATCAGGATAAAGATTGCTTATACTTACCGGGCCAATCATATACTTTATTGCAGGATTAGAATTTATAAAGGCTCCTATACCCTGCCACAGGTAATCAAGGGCATTTGTATTCCAGTATTTTTTCTGGATAAAGCTGCGTCCTAATTCAATTGAAGCGGGAAGAAATTTTTTAACAAAATCATTTGAAAAACCGAACAATGTTGATGTATATAATCCCTTTGTTCCATAGCTGTTTAATACTTCTTTACAGATTCCAATTCTGTAAGCTCCGACAATTTCAAGTTCTTCTTCATCCCACAATACAAGATGCTTATAATATTTATCATACTCATCAATATCCATTTTCCTGCCTGTACCTTCACCAACTTTTCTGAATGTTAATTCCCTAAGGCGTGCAATTTCTTTAACAACTTCAGGCGAATTAAGGTAATCCGTCAAAAGAATTTTCTTTCCGTCATTTGTTAAACCAAGCTGTTTTGCATACTGCAATTCCTTTTTAATTTTTTTCCTGTTTACGGGAAAGATTATATTTTTCTCCGTGCGGAATATTCCTTTCCTGTTTTTTCCAACAAGGTAGAGATGCTTCTTAAGAAGTTTTACCTGCACCTGACTGGTTACCAATAAAGAATTTAAAGCCTTAGAGGGTATCTGGTCGCCGATGACCAAAGAAATATTTTTCGAACGTTTGTTAAATATTTCTCTTGGCAGCATTAAAGTGGAGAGATGCCTGCTTAAACCTGAAACAAGATAAAACAGTAATGAATTTTTTGCTTTAATATAAACAGGCAGAACAGGCGCCTGATGCCTTTGCGAAAAATAAAGCACTCCTTTATGCCATATTCCGTCTTTAATTACTCCCATCTTTAACCTGGAAACTTCGGCAGCAGGAAAAATAATTACCACGCCTTCTTTATCTAACACTTCTCCTATTGCCTTAAGGTTTTCTTTTTGAGCAGCAAAAGAAAAAACATTGTACGGCAGAAGAAGTTCTTTCAGGTTATCAATTCCAAGCAGAATTTCATTTGCAACAATTTTTATGTCACTTCTTACCACGCTTATTGCTTTTATAAGCGCTAACGAATCAAGCGCCCCAAGCGGGTGATTTGCAATTACAATTAATTTACCTTCTGATGGAATTTTCTCCCTGTCCTTCTGTGAGATAACAAATGAAAAGTCAAGATACTCAAACAGTTCATCTATAAAATTAACGTTCATTTTATCAGAATGATTCTTAAGGAACCGGTTGACGTCATTAAGTCTGACTATTTTTTTTATTGCAGCAAGAGTAATCGTTTCAAACCACGAAGGATATTTTTCAAAATAGGAAGGATTGTATTTCTTTATTATTTCAGAGATATCTATCATTTTACCGCCGTAATAAATTTAAGTCCGGCAATGCCGATTGCAATCATTAAAATAAAAACCAGTTTAAGAGTAGAGTATGATTCTTTAAGGAAAACAATGCCGGTTGTTGTTATACCGATTATTGCAATGCCCATCCAAACGGCATAAGCAGTTCCAACATCAATATTTCTTAAAGCTTTTGAAAGGAATAAAGCGCTGAAAAATCCGAACACCGCATAAAAAATTAACGGAATAATCCTGGTAAAACCATCTGTAAATTTTAAACTATAAATCCAACCCACCTCAAGCAAGCCTGCAAGCAATAAATAAAACCAGTGCATTTTCTTTTATCTCTCCACCTTCTGTTTTTTATGCGACTTGTTTGGACGGCAAAGCGGGATTAACTTTTCTAAGTTTTTTCCTCGACGTCAATTCACTTATATAAACTTTTTTTATTCCGTCTCCGAATGATTTTTCTATATCCCGTATATTTGAAACAAGCCTGTACAGTCCCATTATTTCAACTGAAGCCGCCTGGTCTGTACCCCACATTGCACGGTCAAGAGTAATGTGTCGTTCAATAAAGGAAGCGCCCATTGCTACAGCCGCCCAGGTTGGTGCAAGCCCGGTTTCATGCCCTGAATAACCAATTGGTATACCAGGAAACAATTCCTTAAGCGTATTAATCATTTTCAGATTCAACTCGTTTGGTGGACAGGGATAGGCAGAAGTTGAATGAGCAATCAGTAATTTATCCTGCTCAAGCAGAGAAACTGCTTCCGTGATTTCTTCAAGAGTAGACATCCCTGTAGAGATAATTAAAGGCTTTTTAGTTGATTGCATTTTTACCAGCAGATTTATATCTGTTAGCGATGCTGAAGCTGCTTTGTATAATGGCGGATCAAACTGCTCAATAAAATTAACAGATTCTTCATCCCAGCATGAAGCAAACCAGTCAATTCCTTTTTCTCTGCAATAACTGTCAATTATATAATATTGCTCTTTGCTGAATTCCATCTTATGCCTGTAATCTATATAAGTCATTCTTCCCCAGGGAGTGTCTCTTTCAATATTCCACTGGTCTTTTGGTACGCAAAGCTCCGGGGTTCGTTTCTGGAATTTGACGGCATCACAACCTGCAAATACAGCGCCGTCAATCATTTTCTTTGCAATATCAATAGAACCGTTATGGTTGATTCCAATTTCAGCAACAATATAAACTTTCTCTTCATCGCCAATTTTTTTACCACGGATATTTATTGAAGCCTTTGTGCTCATATCTCACTCCGTATTTTATTTTTCCAGGTTTTTCTTTTTATATTGGGCAAGAATTATATATTCGGCAAACTCTCTGAATGCGCCATAGCCGCCTCTGTTTTCGCAAATAAAATCTGCCTCTTTTTTAATTTCAGGATATGCATCAGACGGGCATGCAGACAATCCTACTTTTGTCATAATTTCCATATCGTTCATATCATCACCAATAAAAGCAATTTCTTCAAGCTTTAGATTTTTCAGTGTCATTATTCTTTCAAGCTCGGTTGCTTTGTCTTTACATTCTAAGTGGAGTTCAGAAATACCAAGTTTCTCAGCCCGTTTTTTAACCGACCCTGAGTTTTCGCCAGTCATAATACCGGTTTCAACTTTAACCAGGTTTCTTAATCTCTCCACACCCATACCATCACGAATTGAAAATCTTTTCAGCTCTTCTCCGTTTGCCGAATAATAAACTCCTGTATCGGTTAAAACGCCATCGCTGTCCGTTAATAAAAGTTTAACCTGTTTTGCTTTTTTCTTTAGTGTTTTTTCTTTCAATTTATTTTCCTGTTTGTTTACCAAATTGTAAATCCTCCGTCAACAACTAAGTTGGCTCCTGTCATGTAAGCTGAAGCATCGCTTGCGAGAAATACAAGTGCACCTTTATAATCTGTCGGCTTTGCCATTCTCTTTAACGGAGTTTTTGAAGAATACTTCTCAATAAAATATTCATCTTGTGAATTTTCAACTCCACCTGGTGAAAGTGCATTAACCCGTATGCCTTCTTTTCCCCAATACGCAGCAAGGTATTTTGTAAAAGAAAGGATTGCTCCCTTTGTAGTTGAATAAGCGGGAGGTTTGTAAAATTTTTGATTGCCGGATTTATCAACGTACAAGGACTGGTCAGGAGCAACTATTCCATAAGTAGAAGCAATATTAATAATGCTGCCGCTTTTATTCTGAAGCATATGGCTGCCGAACACCTGAGAACAAAGGAATGCCCCGGTTACATTTACATCAAATGATTTTTGCCAGAGTTCAAGAGGATAACTTTCGAACTTAGACTGCTCCAATGCTGACTTCGGGCTTTCAAACATATCATTTATAGCAGCGTTGTTTACAAGTATGTCTATCCTGCCGAATTTTGAAATGATTACTTCCCGCGCATGCAGTAAAGATTCTTTATCAGTAACGTCTGCCTGTATTCCAACGGATTCGGTTTTAAGCTCAGACGCAAGCTTATTACTTTTATATTTGCTTACATCAAGGACAATTATGTTTGCGCCGGCATGGCTAAGAGCAATGCAATGTTGTCTTCCTAATAAACCTGTAGCGCCTGTTATAACAGCAACTTTATTTTTTAATGAGAATAGATCTGTCATTGAGCAACAGCCATCTTATGTTTTGGTTTAATGTTAAAATTGCCTGTTTTTCTGAAAACAGGTTCAACCGGTTTACCTTTTAAATATTTGCCAATGTTCTTTTCCTCTACTGCTTTTTTAAGTACAGGCAGAACTTCATTATAAACTCTTATAGTATAAAGGATATCTTCATCGGTATGCGAATAAGACATATTGTGGAAACCCGACCAGAGAATCCCATGCTTTATCATTTCCTGCTGAACTAAGGATTTCATCTCTAACGGATTACCCGCAGATGAATCAAAACTGACTATTGACCGGCAATTGTAACCTGAACATTTTGTGTAAGGCATATCAAGCTTTACTGCCAACTCATTATAAGAGGTTATTAATTTTGCGCCCTGCTTTGATAAGTAAGCAGGAACATTTTTCTCTTTAAGTTCAGTAATTGTTGCTTTTGCGGCGGCAAGAGATAAAGCTTCTCCGCCGAATGTAGTAAAGAAGAAAACTTCTTTCTCAAGCAGTTTCATTATATCTTTTCTTCCGGTAAGAATTGAAAGAGGCATTCCGTTGGCAACAGCTTTTGAATAGCAGGCCAAATCAGGTCTTATATAAAAATACTCTTGTGCTCCGCCAAGCGCCAGCCTGAAGCCCGTCCACATTTCATCAAAAATTAGTAAGACGCCTTTCTTTTGGCAGACATTTTTCAGTTTAATAAGGTACTCGTCTTTCGGAGCCTCAAATACAATCGGTTCAAGAATAACTGCTGCAACATCGGAATCAATAGAATCAATTACTGTTCTTATATCGTTGTAATTAAAAGTGAAAGTTAAATCCTGTATCTCTGAAGGAATGCCATTGTTTCTGTCGGTCACGGATATGTACCAGTCGTGCCAGCCATGATAGCCGCAGCATAAGATTTTATTTCTGCCTGTATAAGCGCGTGCAAGTCTTACGGCAGCGCTTGTTACATCGGCACCGGTTTTACTAAATCTTACCGCTTCCGCGTTTGGAATAATTTCATTTATCAATTCGGCAACTTCAACTTCAAGCGGGTGCATTAAGGAAAAAGTAATGCCCTCTTCAAGCTGCTTTCTTATTGCTTCGTCAACTTTTTCATATGCATATCCAAGTGAAAGCGGTCCGATTCCCATATTGTAATCAAGGTATTCATTTCCGTCAGCATCCCAGACATGAGAGCCTTTACCCTTAACAAGATATTTCGGTGCAATACCTTTAACATATTGTCCCGGTCCCTTTGCTAAAGTCTGAGTAGCTGATGGTATTAAACTAAGAGCTCTTCCGTACAGTTTATTTGATTCTGTTATATCCGGATAATCATTGTTAAATTTAATTTCGTTGGGCATTATTTACTCTTCTGTTTTTTTAGTCAAATACCTTTTCAAATTTTTTATCTGAAAAGTCTGTTTCAAATTCTATTTTAATTTTTTCCGCTAATTGCCTGCCTGTAAAACCTTCGTATTCAAGCACATCATTCAGTAAAGCCGGTTTAAACCATTTATCTTTCAGTGCGATTGGCAATACTCTTGTGCAGGTTTGTTCTTTAACCAGAACTTCCGAGACTATTGAAAACAATCCGCCTGTTAAAAAATGATCTTCAATAGTTACAATAAGAGAAGATTGAGAAGCCGCCTGTACAATAGCATCAACATCTATGGGTTTAACCGTTCTCATATTCAGAAGCCCCACAGAAATGCCCTGCTCTGCAAGAATATCTTTTGCTATAATAGCTTCGCGAAGCAAAGTACCGTAAACAAGTATTGTAATATCCAGTCCTTCGGAAATCACTTCCGCTTTACCAATCTGAAAATCCGGATTGTGTTCAATAACATTTGCAAAATTAGTATAACGAATGTAATACGGAGCCGGACTTTTAAGCACTTTCTCAAGTCCTATCTTCAAATCCTGTTCATCTGCGGGACAAAAAATATTTACGCCCGGAATTCCGCGCATCAGGGAAACGTCCTCAATTGCCTGGTGGGTTGGCCCGTTAGCTTCCGAAAGGAATCCGGGGACAGCGCCTATAAGTTTAACCGGAAGCTGCCCAATGCCAATATCAGTTCTTATAAATTCAAATGCCCGCATTGTAAGGAATGTGGACAGCGCATGCACAATTGGAATTCTTCCGCGCAGGGCAAGCCCGGCTGCTGTTCCAACTAATGTCTGTTCTGTAATTCCAGTATCAATAAACCTTTCTTTAATTAATCCCGGTAAATTTCTAATAGCTGCACGGTTTTCCGCTGTCAGAACAATAAACCTGTCGTCATTTGCGAGTAGCTTGTATAAAGTTTCTTCGTAGTTCATATTATTATCTTACTGTTAAAGTTGGAGATGTTAATTCTGCCGTCTGATTATTATGCAGTTCATATATAAGAGACTGAACTTCTTCTGCCGAGAAATTACAAAACCACCTGTCTGCTCTTTCCTGTATACTCGGTACTCCTTTACCTCTTATAGTATCTGCAATTACAACGGAAGGTAATTCTTTTACGAACGGGTGCCGTGTTAATACTTCGTGAATATCTTCAAAGCTGTGTCCGTTTATTGAAACAGAAATGCAGCCGAATGATTCAAACTTTCTTTCGAGAGGCTCAAGCGGAATTAGTTTTTCCGTCATTTCATTTGCCTGGAACCGATTCCTATCTACAATTATTAATAAGTTATCCAGTTTATAAGCGGAAGCGACAAGCAATGCTTCCCATATAGAACCTTCATTTAATTCGCCGTCGCCTGTAAGAACAACAATTCTGTTGTTTTGATTTTTCATTTTACAATCGATTGCAACACCGATTGAAACAGAGAGCAAATGGCCAAGTGAACCGGAATGGAATTCAACACCCGGGATATTCCTGTTTGGATGCCAGTAGATAAAATCATTTGTCTTAAGATGATTTTTCAACCTGTCTTTTTCAATAAAACCAAGTTCTGCAAAAACGCCATACAACGCCGGGACATCATGGCCTTTGGAAAGGAAAAAATAATCTCTGTCCGGGTTATTAAGATTCTGAGGATTGATATTCAGAAATTTGGAATAGAGATAGACGATAATATCAACGCAGGATAATGATGCACCTGTAAAACAGCCTCCGCCGGTGGACATTCTTAAAATGTGTTCCCTTACTTTTAGTGCGGTAGATTTTAATTTTTCTATTTCAATTGATTTCATTTCTATATTCTTGTTTGGTTTAACGTAATAGTCTTTAGTTCATTTAAGTGATGCCTGTACCAGTTTACGCCAAGATATTTTTTGTTGATTTCTGCAATTTCAGGTTTTCGTTTAAGAAGGCTTAATATGTCATATAAATCGAACCTCGGGTTTGCCGGATACAATTCATCATACACTTTGCTTATGAATTGATAATCTTCCTCATAGTCAAGAGTCCATCTGTGGGTCATTGAATAATCGAGTTTTGTTTCCCATTCAACGTTACCTATTCTGAATCTGTCCGGGTTTTCCCAGAAGAATGGTGTAGTATGTTCGCGTTCAAAATTTTTTCTTGCGCGTGCCCAGCCGAATCTAAGAGAATTCATAGCTATAATTTCCACATCATTACCGTCGGGATAAGTAGCCGGGTGAAGGTTAGAGACATAATCAAATTCGTCGCTGTACTTAAGGAAATATTTAATTACCCTGTCAATAATCTTTGGATCAATTAACGGGCAGTCGGATGGAATTTTAATTACAACATCGGCATTATATTTTAATCCGGCTTTAAAATGCCTGTCGAGTAAATCGGTTGGATGGCCCCGGTAAAAAAGAATCTTTTCCTTTTTGCAAACATCTTCAATCGGGTCATCTTCTTTTAATGTTGTGGTTGCTACCACAACAGTCCCGGTAAGGTGTGCCCCCTTAACTCTTTCCACCATTTTAGACAACACATTTTTATTTGCAAGAGGCAATAAAACTTTGCCAGGCAACCTTGAGGATGCTGTTCTTGCCTGTATGATGGTTACTATATTAATGATTGAATTACCCATTATTACAGTTCATGCAATTTTAACAATCCTGTTTTTAAAGTTTCCTGCTTTCATATTATTCGTCTTTGGGGGCAATCTGAAAATTTTGAGATCTTTAGCGTTAAGCAGTTCATATGCAACGGCGGCAATATTTTTTGCAGAGCCTCCACTATTCTGAAGAGGAACAAGTTTTTTCAGCATATCTATATCGAATTCTGAATAAACTTTTTTGCCAAGGGCTAACCCGACATAAACCACGGAAGAGAATCTTGTAATAAGAGTATCGCAGTTAGCAATCATATGATTTGTATTGCCTGATGAAAAGATAACTGAGCCGGGAGCATATTTATTAATTTCTTTTATTGCTCTTTTAATTTTTTCATTCGGATGGAGTTTAAATATAAGTTGTCTTCCGTCTGCAACTCTTAAGCATTTCTCTATAAACTTTTTCCTGTTTTCATATTTAAATGTTTCGCGCGCATCAGACGTAGCAACAAGAACATACTTTTCATACGGAAAATCATTTAACAGGTATTGCCTGCAATAATCAAAATTAGGGATGCCGGTTACAACAAGCTTTTCCCTGTTCAATCCTTTTTCTATAAAAAATTCTTTATATCCTTCGGATGCGACGCAAAAATATTCATAAGCATCTGACTGACCTGTTGCAGCTGTTCCGGCTAAAAAGCGCGGCAACTTTAGTCTTTTAACAAGCCGGAATAAAATATTTTCCGCATCAGTCATTCCTTCCTGCACCAGTATAATTTTCTTATTCTTAATATTGTTCTGGATGATTAAATCCGTGCATGTAAATACAAGATCATATTTATGAAGCTGCCCTTCAAAATCTAACTGAAGCTTATTGTCTTTAAGATATTGAATTGTATTCTTTCTAAACTGACCGCCAAGAATTGAGAAATCAAGAAAGCCTGCATTGGCAAGCGACTTAATAATTCCATCTGCATAGAAAGGTGTAAAGTAATTATCATATTCGCTTAACTCACCTGATATCTTGTGCATCATAGTCGTTTGGTTCAGTGAACCGCATATATAAAGAATTTTTTTCTTGCGCATAATTATTTCCATCGTAAAATAACAGCCGTAAAATATTGCCTGAATGTTAAGTAAATATTAAGACAGGGTTAACTAATTGTTAATTCAAAGCTGCGGGTAAGTTGAATGCGGGATTTATAACTTAAAACTTATTATTTATTTAATGCTGATGCTGAACCGGTCAGATACTTTAAGCAAACCGGTTAGTGTTTGCTTTAATCGATGCAATACTTAAACCTAATAATAATCCTGCAGGGTTTGGTTTATTTAATATTATTACAAGGCAACCACTTTGATGTTCTTTGTTCAAACAATCTTCGCTCATTTTCTCTTTTCTTAATAATAAGTTAACATTCGCTTCATCTTAGTTTAACATTGATATCTTACTTTTGAAATCAAAAAAGGGAAAAATGCGAATAGCTCATATATCGGATTTACACATCTGCGCTAAAAATAAACGGACAAATATCCGCAACACAAAATATATCCTGAATTATATAATTAATAATAATTTCGATCACGTTGTGGTTACAGGAGATGTTTCCGACAATGCGCATAGCAGAGATTTTGAAATACTGAGAAACCTGTTTGATAAAGCCGGTTTGTTAGACAACGATAAGCTTACAATGATTATCGGTAATCATGATATTTTCGGCGGGGTGCAGAAACCCGAAGATATTTTTACATTCCCCAAGAAATGCATGCAAACCAACTATAAAAAAATGGTAGATGATTTTTATACCTATTTTATTGAGGCATTCTGGAAGACTTATCATCCGGTAGAAAATGAAGTATTCCCTTTTGTTAAAGACCTTGGCAGGGTTATTCTTATCGGCTTAAACTCAGTCGATCATTATTCGAAAATTAAAAACCCTTTTGCTTCTAACGGAAGGATAAGCAAGAAACAATACGAAGGACTTGAGAAAATATTTGCGATGGAAGAATATAAGAATAAGATAAGAATAGTCTGCATTCATCATCATTTTTATAAAGAACCATTGTGCAATTCAAACCCAAACCTATCTCTGCTTGAAAGAATAGAAAAGCAGACAATGAAACTGCGCGGCAAAAAGAGATTATTGAATATGTTCGCTGAGAATGACGTTAAACTTGTTCTTCATGGTCACCTGCATGAAACATGCGAATACGACAAAAAGAATATCAGGTTTCTAAATGCCGGGGCAACAATAAACAACAGTATTCCAAACCTTCTTAAAATAATTGAGATTGATATTTCAGAAATTCAGACAGCCTTTACTATCCGGGAACTTAACTATTCTGCACTCCGACTGGTAAAGGAAACCGAATTTACAGAAGCAATAAAAAGTATTGCAATTTAACAGCAAAATGATTTTCTGAATATATAAAGCCTGATCATTCCTTCTGTTAACCGGAATCCTATTTGAAAACAACTAAGGCTCTATTCCTATAATTAATAATGGAACGGGCGGATTAGTTCTGCCATGTCTTAAAACATTATGCACCTCTTTTTCAAACCAGGGAGGCCCCGAAGACATATTCTTCTGCATATTTTTAGTCGGTACAATTTCTATCCCTATATTAATTATCTGGCCGGTATAAAATGAAAGATGCTTCACAAATAAATCATAGGTTACTGCAAAATATTTACCCAGCTGTACTTCAACAGCAATTTTATTCTTTATGAAATCGGTCTGATTAAAGGAGTTGAGTAAAGGGTGTTTTAATTCCTCTAATATTTTCTTTTGTTGTTTAAAATCAAGCGGTTCAAGTATTTTAACAATATTCGGATCCGTTGAAACATAGAAGTCTCTTCTTCGTTCCTCCCAGCCTTTTTCATAAAGCAAAGATTTAAATTCTCCATTTAAGGTAACCGGATTATAAACTAATTTACCTCTGCGTGTTTTTTCTTCTGATTCTTTTGTAAGATGTTTTTCGGCATCAATTGTATTTATTACGTACTCAATTTCTTTATATTCTTTTTTATGATGTACTAATAAATACTCTTCTCCATTTAAGTGTGAATATTTCTGAGTTAGTTTCATTTATTAACCTTTGAAGTTGAGTTTAAGCCATTCTTTGGGGTATTGTGCAACTTTATCATTTTTCGAAGGAATATGAATTGGTTTGTTTATTGGTCTTAATTTTAATTCACCCTCTTTAAAGGCATCAATCCGGTTATTAGCCACATCAAAATATTTTTTTTCTTTTTCAATCCCTATTGCATTTCTGTTATTCTTGATAGCTGCAATTACGGTTGAACCTACGCCTGCAAATGGGTCTAAAACCCAACTTTCTTTTTCGTTAGTCAATGCAAGTATGCAACGCTCTACTAATTCTACAGGGAACTGACATTGATGAATGGTTTTTTCAGGATGGTTGCTTTTAACATTCGGGATATTCCAGATCTCATTATTCCAATCCATAGAAACTATTTCCCAAATATCAGACGGATTTTTTCCTCTCGGGTTTCCGGAAGGCAGCCCTTTTTTAGGACCTTTAAAATGTTTCTTCCCGGGATATTTGGAGGGAACTCTAACCTCATCCAAATTAAAAATATATTTATCTGATTTGGTGAACCAAAGTATCGTTTCATACCTTCCGGAAAATCTTTTTGATGCATGAAGACCATGCTCAAAATGCCAGATAATCCTGTTGCGTAGTTTCAATTTAAGTTGCTTAAAAATATCATAATAAAAAATATCAAGTGGAAATATTTCACCATTTTGAACAAAATTACCAACCTGCCAGCAGATGCTCCCTTTTTCAGAAAGTACATCAACAAGTTTTGCAATTATTTTCTTTTGAATATTTAAATAGTCTTCTATTGATTTTTTATCTTCATATTCTTTACCAAGATTATAAGGAGGTGAAGTTATTATCAGATCGAATTCCCGGTTAAATGTATCAATAACTTTAAAGGTATCATCATTAATCATGGAATAGATTATTTCACTATTAAAATATCCGAATAAGGGTTCTTTTACTTTCATTAAATGTAGTTCAATTTTGTTGATCTAATTTATCAAATCCGTGTCTAAATTAAAATTGTTTTTTAAGTGATAATATTTTAATTACCATCACAAATAGCGTTCTGGCCGCTTGTAAATCTATCCTGACCAGATAGAGAATTTCCAATCCTTGGGCTGTACCGGACATTGATATGTTTTTTAAGTCTCTTTTTAACTTAATATTTACTTAACATACCGTTAACATTCTCTTAACATTAGTATTGTAAATTTTCACCAGATAATTTCAACACACAAGAGAGAGAAAAATGTTTTATTTGAAAAACGGACTACCTAAAAGGCAAACAAGGAGAAGCCGGCCTAAAATTTTATTAACACAGGCTGTGTTTTCTTCTTTATTATTTCTTCTGATTTTTAATGTCATATCAAACGCACAGGAAACCGGAACAATAACCGGCACAGTTACTGACCAGCAAACAGGCGAATTGCTGATAGGCGTTAACGTTGTTGTTGCCGGCACAACAAAAGGAGCAGCAACAGATGTTGACGGCAATTACATAATAAAAAATTTACCCGCCGGCAAATATTCGTTAAAGGTTTCATTTATTTCATATTCATCATTAACAATAAATGATGTGGTTGTAAACTCCGGAAAACCCTCCAGAATTGATATTCAATTAAAACCCGAATCGAAAATTCTTGATGAAGTAGTAATAAGCGCAGAGATGCTTAAGAGCAATGAGAATTCAATTCTTAAAGTACAAAAGAATGCCGATAACATAATGGATGTGGTTAGCGCAGAATTAATAAAGAAAAACAATAGTTCTGACGGAACCGACGTATTAAAAAGAATGACAGGCGTTGCAATTGCAGATGGTAAGTATGCATACATTCGCGGCGTTAGCGACAGGTACAACAATACTTTGCTTAACGGTGCAAGCTTGCCAAGTACCGATCCCGAAAAGAAAAGTTTTTCATACGATATGTTTCCTTCTTCTTTAATTGAAAATGTTTTAACAGCAAAAACTTTTACTCCGGATAAACCGGCTGATTTCTCCGGCGGTCTTGTTCAGATAAACACCGTAGAATTTCCATCGAAATTCTTTATTAACTTAGCGGGCTCATCCTCATACAACACAACTACCTCTCTTAAATCCTTTTCAAGCTATAATGGAGGCAAAACAGATTTCCTTGGTTATGATGACGGTACAAGAGAAAAACCTTCTCTCATTGACGAAACAAAGGTTGTAAAAGGGTATTACTCTGCAGACCAGCTGACCGAAATAGGCAAGTCATTTAAAAACAACTGGAACACTTTCCAGGAAAAAGCTCCCGTAAATTATGGTTACAAACTTTCCCTTGGTAATAAATATAATTTCGGCGAGTCATCCTATCTGGGGGTTGTCGGTTCACTTACCTATTCAAACAACGAAGAAGCCAAACAATATGAAAAAAATTCCGCCACATTTGACGGACCAAGATATGAATACAACGGTACAAGTTATACAAACAGTGTTTTGTTCGGCGCATTGTTAAACACAAGTTATAAATTCGGCTTTAATAAAATAAGCTGGAAGAATTTATTCAACCAGTCTTCCGATAACGATGTTCTTATTAACTCTGGCGATTATGAATATACTTCACAGTACCGGGAAACCACCGCATTAAGATTTATATCCCGCACTTTGCTTTCAACCCAATTGCTTGGCGAACACGTAATACCGGACTTTAATAACAGCTCAATCAACTGGAATGCAAGCTTCAGCAATTCAAAAAGAAACGAACCGGACGCAAGACAGTACGTTTATGCAAGGGATATTTCCTCACCTGAAGATCCGATGAGATTCCTGTTAGACCAATCCTGGACTACTCGTTTTTACAGCAGGCTGAACGACAAGATATACAGCGGAAACATTGACTTTAATATTAAACCATTTGCAGAAAAGAATCTTCCATCATTCAAGCTGGGATTTATGCTTGATAAGAAAGAAAGAGATTTTGATGCAAGAATTTTCGGATTCAGAAATATGCCGGGCGGAAATTTTATAGCTGAGGACAGCATTATGATGCTATCAATTGACAGGATATTCCAGCCAGAAAATTTCAACTCTAAGTTTATACAGGTAGTTGAAATTACAAAACCTTCGGATAGCTATACTTCCAACTCGTCTGTGCTTGGCAGCTATTTTATGTTTGATGCTATGATGTTTGAATCACTTAAACTTGTTGGTGGATTACGATACGAATATTCAAACCAGAAACTTTATTCCAAATCTGAAACCAACGAAGAGATTTCACTTTCACCTAAATATAACGACATACTACCGGCAATAAATATTACCTACCTGCTGAATGAAAGAATAAATTTACGCGCTGCATACAGTAAAACTTTAGCAAGACCGGAATTCAGGGAGTTAGCTCCTTACAGTTATTATGATTTCCTAACAAGCGAACTTGTTATCGGAAATCCTGATCTTAAAAGAACTTTAATTGATAATTACGATCTGCGTTTTGAATACTACCCTGATCTTGGTGAATTGTATGCGGTAAGTTTATTCAATAAAGAATTTAAAGACCCGATTGAGCAGGTATTCATTGCAACATCAGGTTTTGAAGCTTATCGCTCTTATGCAAACGTTTCTAAGGCAAGAAGCTACGGCGTTGAATTTGAAGTAAGAAAAAATTTCGGTTTCATCTCCGGCGCCCTCACCAATCTTTCTTTCGTAGGAAACCTTAGTCTCATAAAATCAAAAGTAAGTATTGCAGATTCCGCCGTAATAGGTTTCCAGAAAACAGACAGACCGATGCAGGGACAGGCGGAATACATTATGAATTACGGACTATACTATGAAAATCCGGATCTGGGTTTTTCCGGAAACGTGGTTTACAACAAAGTGGGAGACAGAATTTCACAGGTCGGTTTTATAAACGTTGGTGATATTATTGAAAGAGCGCGTGACCAGGTGGATTTTTCTCTCTCTCAAAAAATTATTTCCGAGTTAACAATAAGCTTTTCTGCCAAAGATATTCTTGCCCAGGATATTGTATTTATACAGAAACGCCCCGGCAAAGATACCGTTGAAGCAAGATATAAAAAGGGCAGAAACTTTTCTTTAGGAATTTCTTATACATTATAAATTAAATGGAGGCGACGCATTTATGAAAAAATCCTTATTGGTTTTTCTATGGTTCTTTAGTATTACGATGTTATTAAAAGCTCAGATACCTGTTGAAGGTGATATTACTACGGATATGACATTAACATCGGCAAACACTTACTTACTTAAAGGTTTTGTAAGAGTAAAATCCGGAGCAACTTTAACAATTGAACCCGGTACAATTATTTATGGAGAAAATGTTTCCCAGGGTACGCTTATAATACAACCCGGCGGAAAAATTAAAGCTGAAGGAACAGTTTCGAACCCAATAGTTTTTACAAGTGAATTTAACAAAGACGGTTCAACACAAACTCCAACTTATGGCGACTGGGGCGGAATCATTCTTCTTGGTAATGCTCCTATCAACGTTCCCGGTGGTACTGCTTCTATCGAAGGTCCCGGCGATACTTATGGTGGTACTGATCCTAATGATAACAGTGGCGTTATGAAATATGTGCGTATCGAGTATCCGGGAATTGCTTTCTCTGCCAACAATGAAATTAATGGTTTAACTTTTGGCGGTGTGGGAAGAGGAACAACTATTGATTATATCCAGGTCAGCTACTCAGGTGATGATTCTTATGAATGGTTTGGCGGCACCGTTAATTGCAAACACTTAATTGCTTACCGTGGCTGGGATGATGAATTTGATACTGACTTTGGCTTCCAGGGTAAACTTCAATTCCTTCTTGGTGTAAGAGATCCTGAGATAGCAGACGTTTCCGGTTCAAACGGTTTCGAATCAGACAATGACGGTTCCGGTTCAACTAACGAACCACGCACTTCACCTACATGGTGGAATGTTACTCTTGTTGGTCCTAAAGCTACATCATCCTCAACTGTCAATTCAAACTTTAAAAGAGGAATGCACTTAAGAAGATCTTCACAGAACAAAATTAATAATACATTGATTATGGGTTACCCAACCGGCTTACTTATTGACGGCTCACAAACAATAAGTGATGCTATTGCCGGAAATATGTTTTTGAAGAACAGCATCATATCAGGATGCACAAAAAATCTTGATACTGTAAAATCAGATGGTTCATTTGATATTAGCGGCTGGTTTACAAATAACAGCGGAAGAATTTTTACAGCCAACGATGAATTACTTCTTGCAGATGCTTTTAATTTAGGCAATCCTAATCCGATGCCTACAAGCGGTTCTCCTCTATTAACCGGCGGTTCTACTCCTCCTTCAGAATCCGATAAATTCTTTGACAGAACCGCCAATTACATTGGTGCCTTCGGTTATACCGACTGGACAGCAGGCTGGAGCTCTTTCAACTTAACTGCTCCGGAAAAAGCTCAGGATGTGCTTGCAGGTGACATTTCAAGCGACCTGCATTTAACAGCCGATAAAGATTATACTCTTAAAGGTTTCGTAAGAGTAAAATCCGGCGCTACTTTAACTATTGATCCGGGCGTTACTGTTTATGGCGAGAATTCATCTATCGGTTCTTTAATTGTTCAACCAGGTGGTAAAATTAATGCTGAAGGTACTGCAGATAATCCTATTATTTTTACAAGTGAATTTGCAAAGTCTGGTTCCGGACAAACTCCAACTTACGGCGACTGGGGCGGAATCATTCTTCTTGGTAATGCTCCTATCAACGTTCCCGGTGGTACAGCTTCTATTGAAGGTCCTGGCGATACTTACGGTGGGACTGATCCTAATGATAACAGCGGTGTTATGAAATATGTACGAATTGAATATCCCGGTGTTGCATTTTCGCCAAACAATGAAATTAATGGTTTAACTTTCGGCGGTGTTGGAAGCGGAACCGAAATAGATTACATCCAGGTCAGCTACTCCGGTGACGATTCTTATGAATGGTTTGGCGGCACCGTTAATTGCAAACACTTAATTGCATACCGTGGCTGGGATGATGAATTTGATACTGACTTCGGTTACCATGGTAAACTTCAATTCCTTCTTGGCGTAAGAGATCCTGAGATTGCAGATGTTTCCGG
The DNA here is from genome assembly GCA_003599415.1 of Ignavibacteriales bacterium. Lineage (GTDB taxonomy): Bacteria > Bacteroidota > Ignavibacteria > Ignavibacteriales > SURF-24 > SURF-24. Next base: position 38,887 of record QZKB01000008.1, read on the forward strand.
TTCAAACGGATTCGAATCAGATAACGATGGCTCGGGCTCAACTAATGCACCACGTACTTCACCAACCTGGTGGAATGTTACTCTTGTTGGTCCTAAAGCTACATCATCCTCAATTGTAAATTCAAATTATAAAAGAGGAATGCACTTAAGAAGATCATCACAGAATAAAATTAATAATGCATTGATTATGGGCTACCCAACCGGTCTTTTAATTGATGGTTCAGTTACAAATGCTGATGCACAGGCAGGTTTAATGTATGTTAAGAACAGTATTTTTGCAGGCTGCGATAAAAACCTTGATACAACTAAATCCAATGGTACATTCGAATTAAATTCCTGGTTTACATCTATAAACACAGGAAGAATTTTATCAACAACAGCAGAAGTTGAATTGATGGATGCTTTCAACCTTTCAGCTGTCAATCCATTTCCATCGGCATCTTCTCCTGTTTATACAAATGCCGGAACCCCTCCGTCAGACGGATTTTTTGATGTTGACGCAAACTATGTTGGCGCATTCGGAAAAATCAACTGGACGTTAAACTGGACAAGCAACATAAATATTCCGTCAACTGTGGACGTTAAGAAATCAGACGATAATCTTCCTTCAAAATTCGAATTAAGCCAAAACTATCCTAATCCGTTTAATCCATCTACTACAATTAGTTACGCAATTCCAAAAGCAGGTAATGTTAAACTGATTGTTTATAACATGATCGGACAGCAGGTTGCAACACTTATTAACGGTTACAAAGATGCGGGTTACTATAAAGCATCTTTTGATGGTTCAAACCTAAGCAGCGGAATTTATTTATACAGGTTAGAAACCGAATCAGCAACCCTTACAAACAAAATGACTTTCCTCAAATAAACACTTCTCTCTGTTCGCTCCTTGTGTATAAGGCTGCTACTCTTGGCAGCCTTATTTTTTTACCACAAAGGAATATAACCTGATTTCTTTACTATCTGCTGCCCTGCAGGACTAACAATCCAATCAAGATAACTTTTAAGTTCTCCATCGGGCATATCAACTGTGTAAAGCAAAAGATAGCGGATAATCGGGTAGGTATCGTTCTGCACATTTTCGATAGTAGGGACAATTCCATTTATTGAGCAGTTAACAACAGCATTACTGTATGCAATGCCGCCGTAGCCAACTGCGTTTTTAGTTTTCATAACTTCCTTTACTATTGATTCTGTGGTAGGAAGAATTTTTGCGCCCGCAGAATATTCAGCCTCATCCAACACGTGTTCTTTAAAATAATAATAACTGCCGGAGTTAGGCGGTCTTGAGATCAATTCTATTTTTTCACTATCTCCGCCAACATCTTTCCAGTTTGTAATTTTCCCGGTAAAGATTTCTTTAACCTGTGCAACAGTCAAATTATCAACGGGGTTTTCAAGGTTCAGGTAAATACTAAGTGCATCTTTAGCAACAATAAAGGACATTCCAACAGAACTGTGCTTCTTTGCTAATTCTTTCACTTCAACAGGATCTATCGGTCTTGAAGCTGCCGCAATATCGGCTTCACCGTTTATCAAAGCCTTTATTCCTTCTTCAGTGCCGCCGCCTTCAAAATAAATTGAAACATCCGGATGGGATTTCATGTATTCCTCTGCCCAAATCCTGTTAAGGATTAACATTGTATCCGAACCTTTTATTCTTATTATTACCGCCGATGGTTTAACAAAACAGCCGCTTGCAAGAGTAATCAGGAGTAATAAGATTTTTAACAAGACTTTCATTTCTGCTTATTTCTTCTCTGCTTTATTTCTTAACTGAATGCTGTAGAACGGAGTCGCTTCGTTCCATGCAGGTTCTTCTTTACAGTTGGCAACATAATTACAGAATGAAAAAATTATCTCCGCATGTTTTAACATAGCGTTATAATCAACAAACTGGTTCTTATCATCAAACGGTGAATGATATACTTCTTTCATCCACCGGTTCATTTTGCCGGATTGTATTTTATCATTGGTGCCTGATGAATTAATATCTTCAACAATAATTACAGACGGAATTCCGGCTTTGGCAAAACTAAACTGATCGGAACCCGAAAACGATTCCTGCCGGTTTATAATTTCAGATTCACTTGTTTTTGAAACCCGTAATTCTTTTAGTGCATTATCAACCATTTCAGTTAACGTAGAATATTCTTCACCAAGCGGGATGACATTATTAAAATCACCAAGGAATGCCAGCCCGTCAACATTAACATTGGCAATGGTTTTATACAAAGGAAACACCGGATGATCGCAATAGTAAGATGAACCTAACAATCCTTTTTCTTCTGCTGTTGTAAATAAAAATATTACCGACCGCTTTGTTTTCGTTTCTGAAAGACATCTTGCAATTTCAAGCAACGCACTTACACCGGAAGAATTATCTATGAAGCCGTTATAAACAGAATCTCCATTCACTGCCTTTCCAATTCCAAGATGATCATAATGAGCAGAGAGGATTAAGTAAGAATTTTTAAGTTCGGGATCATTTCCCTCTTTAATTGCTATAACATTTGGTGAAGTGAAATATCTTGTCTTCACTTTGATATTAAATTGTGCCATGCATTCCAACGGAAAGCTTTTCATTGCGCCGGTCTTTTCCATCTGCAGAATATCATTATAAGTTAAGGAACCGCCTGCAAACAGTTTTGCCGCATTAATTGGATTTATAAACACGGAAAAAATTGCGCTGCGTAAATAAGCGGGATAAACCTCTTCGAATGAATACTGTTTTACATAATAATCCCATTCCTTGAATTCGTTATCAAACTTATTAGGTATAAAAATTATTCCCTTTGCGCCGCGGGCTAATGCAAGCCTCTGTTTTATTTCAATTGAACTGTAAAGTGTTGCGCTCATACCCGAGAAATAGCCGGACTCTTCAGAGTACGGTTCACCTAAAAGAATAACTGCAATTTTATTTTCTATATCTATGAACTGGTAATCGTTATAATCATATTCGGGAGCAATTATTCCGTAACCGGCAAATGCCACAGGTAGTTCTGCAAGAAAGTACGGATCGACTGCCGATGAATAAACAAGATAATCTTTTCCCTGTTCAAGCTCTTCAGATTTTCCCTGCTGAACTAATGAAAATTTTGAATCCGGTTTTACTGTCACACCGCGCAGCTGTATCTGCTGGAAAAAAGAATTATCCGTTCCTGCCGGAGTTAATTTGTACCCGGCCAATTTACCGGCAATATAATTTGCTGCAGACTGTCCTCCTTCCGAACCTGTCCCTCTTCCTTTTAAAGAATCGTCCGATAAAATCGTAAGATGTTTCTTCAATGTGTCTATAGAAATTCTTTCACTATCCACAGTGGTTAACCCCGCAAATGTATTTTGCAGTGTTACGATGCAAAGAGTAAGAATTATTCTGACGCAGCAATTCATAAACATGACAATTTTTTTTCAGAGAATGATTTAATTAAAAAGAGTTTAATTATCAACAGTAAAAAGAAAATCGTTTAATTTATTTTACTGTTTGTTATTGAGCCGCGGGATGATTAAGCCTGTCTATTGTTAGGTGGGTTTAGAAGCGGTGGTGGGTTATATGCGTTTCTTAGTTTTTACTTTTAAATATTTCTTCTTTCTTTAATTGTTGATGCCCTTCAAATACTGTAAGAATATCTATTGAGTTTTTCTTAACTAAGTAAACAATACGATAATTTTTATGTATCAACTCCCGGATTTTCTCTAACGAAAGTTCAGGTACAACTCTACCTTTTTCAGGATTATCAATTATTGTTTCAGCGACTGAAATTAATTTATCAACGAACTCAGCAGCTACAATGGTATTATCTTTTGAAATATATTCTTCAATTTCTTGCAAACGTAGTAATGCTTCCTTAGTCCAGAATATTTTCATCTTTCCTTTCCGGCTCGTGTTTTTTGTAATTCGTTCCTAAGCTGTGAGGTAGATAATACTTCTCCTTTTTCAGAATTAGATAAACCACGTGAAATTGATTCGATGAATAGTTTTGTTTGTCTTAAATCATCAAATTCCGATGGAGAGATTAACACTCCGGCTGGTTTACCGTTTTGAGTTATTATTAAAGAATTACGTTTATTCTGAATTTCTTTAAGGTATTTAGCCAAACCGGATTTGAATTGACCGACTGGAATTATATCATGTGCAACTAATATATTTTTCATTTTGTGTCCTTTTACTGTCTTTATTCCGGACTTAATATAAGACCATATTAAGACAACATCAAGATTATTTTCAAAGCATATAACGGCATTGTTTTTAAGCGGATGCCCAAGTGTTTGCGCCGCCAAATATTACGTTTTACTGATTATGTTAGTTATTTACTTCCTACTTCATAAAAACAAGTCAATGTCGAACTGCAAATATTACGACCTACTATAGCGTTCCGCTTGAGACGCCTGTTAGGCTTTATTGGTATAAACCTTAAATTGAATGATGCATTGATTTAAAATGCATCTATTCTGGCGGATCAAAAATAATAAAAGATAGTACATCCTCGCCTCCATATGTAAATTTTACTCTAGACTCTGGTTTGAGATATATCCTAACATTCTTATCGCTATTGATGGGAGACACAGAGAGATCTTCGTCAAAATAACCCCAAGATCTACTGCCTTCTTCCTCTGTAAATAAAGCGTCAAAATATGTATCTTTTATAAGTTCAGAAACATCTTTGACATTTTGTGCTAACCGTGCGCGCCGAAAAGTCTCTGTTCTCATTACCACTTCCTCTGTACTAAAACCAATAGGGCCATATTCTTGGTCAATAGTGTCAATAATCTCTGGTGGATTTTCATCAAGCGCTAGCAATCCTTTTATATTTTTTTTCTTAAGGTTAGCATATATGTCCGGCAACGATATGCCGTATTCATTTAGAAACGAATATATATCATTTCCTGATTTAGCTAGAAATATAGGCTTATCTTCAAGTACGTCAATAATGGCAACATCCTCGGAAGATATTTCACTAAACTCTGGTTGTAAGTAGTTCATAAGAAATTCTTCAACCTCCTCTTGACTTGTTAATCTTTTCTCCAATTCCGGCTTTCCGTCGATTAATAGCAGGCCAATAAATAGCTTGATTTCTTTCATTTTTTCTTTTCCTATGTGTTCTCTAAATGCCAAGCTTATTTGTTGAATTCTTTAAGAAGCTTCTTATATTCTTCTGTGTTGCTTGGTGAGCTTAAGTCGAAACTTTTGAATTGCTTGAACAGTTTGTGAATATTGGAGTTGTCAAGACGAATAACAAAAATACTTCGTCTCTCATCGTCTTTATGTTTTCGTATAAAAACATGTGTTTCAAGTCTCCTCCAAATTGAAGTATGAGAATTCAATGACACGCAAACTCCTAAAGTTTTAGACTTATCTAGCCCTCTATTTATTTCTTTTGCAATATGGTCTTTATTAAAGATGTTCCATTCATCCAGCCATATATGTATACCATCTATTCGTAACTTGTCGGCTAAAGTATGGACACGGACTCTATCCAAGTGGTTGTAGCTTAGAAAAATATCAAAATCAAAGTGATCTTCACTGTCCATATCTCGTTAGCCTAACGACCCCGCTGTTAAGCCGCAGCCCAGAACAGCAATGCCGGTTTGTTTAATAATATTTATAATTTAATAACTTTCTCATAGAAGAACTGCGCTACAAAGATAGCCGAAACGGAGCACCTAACTCTAAAATCTCTCAAATGCCGGGTGCGATCTCGCTGTCGGCTTGAACAGCTTTGTTAGGCTGTGTACTTATGGTAACAGATAATAAGATAATTGTAATGTGTATTTTCCTTTTGGAATATTATCCGCATCTACTGCAACCTTTGTTTTTCTTCCATATATTTTTTCTGTTGCCCAACCATCTATGTATGATGTGTATTCATTTTTATAGGTATTGGTCTTATATCCTACTCCAAGACCAGACATCTCATGACTAAAATTTATTTTTAATATTCCATCTGACTTCATTGGAACAGCTTTATAATCATCCTTAAATAATTGTGCATATACTCTTATCTCTGAATAACCAAGTGTTTCAATAATAAAATCTTTATAGTTATAGTCATTTATTAGAATTGGTTTAACTTGAACAAACTTTGCATAGACTGGTCCATTAGCAACATATTCTCCATAAAGGTTATTTATTCCGGTATTTTTAGATTCAGCTGACTTAAAAAATAATAATCCCACTACTGAAATAATGCTAATAACAAAAATAACAAGAGCAGAAATATTCCTTTTCATAATTACACCTTATAATAATTGTTAATATTGTTTTCTTTTTCTTTAACCTTTATAAATTCCTTTAATACTCAAACAGCCTAACGGCAATGTCTATAGAAAAGAAAGTCAAGTAAAAATATTTTACCGATGGGATTTATAATCCCTAATTACTGACTTCGGTCTCACAGACAACATTCATTGATTATT
>QZKB01000030.1 GCA_003599415.1 Ignavibacteriales bacterium
CTAAAGCGCTTGAAAGATTAAAGCCCAAGCTTTTAAAAGAGTTAAAAAGGGGGACGAGAATTGTAAGTCTGCGTTACCCCGCTACATTTCCTTTAGTTTCTGAGGATAAAGAGAATAGGCTATATCTTTACAAAATCTAGTGTGTTTATCCCTCAATTATTAATAACATTTTAAAATATTTATCCTATTTATAATTCCTTCGCTTTTAATTGGAAGAGACGATAGAGGCTTGCATTTTTTATTTATAATTTCTTTATCAAATATGCCGTTTATTAAGATTTCATTTACACCAAATTCTTTGTATTCTGCTCCGTGGCCGATTATTATAGATTTGTTATTAATTGCTTTTTGAGTTAAATATTTTGCATTTAAAACTTTCTTTTTAAAAGTATTTTCATTTGTGTCAATAATGTTTTCGAGAAGCGGGGTATGAGTTAGATAGGAGAGAGCAGGCACAATGTCGTTTGTACCATACAATAATTCAGGTTTTTCTTTATTTATCATCTCTATAATTTTTTCTAAATTTTCATAATATTTAAGAGTAGGTATTATGGCCGAGAGTTCTTTTATATAATTTTTTATTTGTTCTAAAGGATCAATCCTAATACTTTTAATGTCTTCTAGGATTTCTTTCTGTCTAGGTGTTCCTGTCTCAACATTCTTTTGGATAATATAATTATCAAAATTATAAATATAATTTTGATAATTTTGTAAAACTGTTTTGATAAAATGTTTTAATAATTCAATGCCTTCATTAATTTTATCCTCCTTAATAATTTGATCCCACAAATGTTTAAGCGATTCTTCAAATTCTTTGGATACTTTTTGAGTTAAATTATAATAACGTGTTATTACCTCTGATTTATTAAATGCATTATCATCATTATATTTTATTAGATCTTTAAAGTTGCATTTTAGATTTTGAAGTTTTTCAAGGATTATTCTGTCCATAGTCTTTTGAACTTTATCAAGTTCTGTGTCATGATAAAAGACTAAATTATGACTATCCCTTTGGAACAAATTATCTATTTTAGGGGCATCCCAAGAGATGCAAAAAACACCTATACCTTCAATTGGTAAATAAATTGTTTCTTCAAAACCCAAAATGATATCTAGAAAGTTAGGTTCAAAACTTCTTGGATCAAGTACAGCATAGGTTGAAAATCTAACTATTTTATCCTTCATACAACACATCGAAAGCCCTAAGTTATTTTTATAATCTTCTTTTTTAACGTCTTCGTTATCTGCTATTATTGTAACCTTCGAATCAATCGAATATGATTGAGGCTCCAATTTCGATTCAGATAATAACGTGGGATTATAAAGTAAAGAATTCTGAGCCTCGGTTCTTATAATTTTAAGTGCATTTTCTTCAGAGATCTCATCGTTTTTTGGATCACCAAATAACTCTTTTGATTTATCACTAACCTTAGAAATAATATCTTTATCAATTATTTTATAATTTTTGTTTAGCAAAATCCAATGAAAATGATTAGTATCATTATTTTTGGCAAAAAAGAAACATCGTGGATTACTATTTTTAGGATCGAAATTTTTTAATGATTCGATTCCAAGTTTTTGACCAATTTCCTTTAATAATAAATTGATTACTATTTTTTTTAAGCTTTCTATTGATAATAAATTATTCATATCTAGTCTTTTGCATAAATAGTGGGTTTGCCGTTTTCTATAATCTTAATTAACATCTTTTGTTCAATATCTCCATTTATATCAAATGAAAATATACCTGATGCTCCATTATAGTCTCTAACTTTTAGCAAATAATTTTTAATATTAATCGCATTAATTCCTTCAGCTTTCATAGCCAATGAAATTAACATGATAGCATCGAATGTGTTTGAAGTGAAATTAATTGGATCAGTTTTATAATGTAATTTATATTCTTGAATAAACTTACTATAATTACCATTTGGATTATTTAATTCTACACCCGGTGTAGTAAAATAAATACCATCAGCACTTTTACCTAAAAATTTTAACACTTTTGGATCATCAATTAACTGATGTGTTAAAAGTATCTTATCAACATTCAATTCTCTAATCTGTTTTACAAAATTTTGTGTCTCTTCAGGATACAAAGCAAAATAAATAGCATCACTATTAGTCCTTTTTAAGGAAGTAATTTGAGTTCTATAATTTTTATCCCCTCGGATACAGCTTTCTATTAATAAATTCTTTCCGCCACTTTTTTCAAAATTTCTCACAAAGGCATTTGCTACTCCTTTTGGACCAGCTTCATTTAAATAGAAAACACTTGCTGATTTAATTTTTAATTTTTCAATTGCAAATTTGGCCATTGCTGCACCATCATATATATCTGAAACTATTGTTCGAAAAATATATTCACCAGCATTTGAAATTTCATTGTTAGTTGCAGCCGGCGAGATAAGGATAACTTGTTTTTTATTTAAAATAGGAGCTATTGCAAGTACTTCAGAACTTGATAGCGCACCAACAATTACATTTACATTATCCATATCAATTAATTTATTTGCAACTCTAACTGCAAGTTCTGATCTGCCTTGTGAATCTTCGTAAATGCACATTAACCTATTCCCATTAATTCCACCTTGCTTATTTATTTTTTCAATAGCAAGCTCTGCTGCATTTTTAACGGCTTCACCATAGACCGCTCCTTCACCAGTTAAGGGCAGTATAGCTCCAATTTTTATTATCTCTTCTTCCTTCTTCCCACACCCAAGCACAAAAAGAATTAAAAAAAGTATTAAAAAATATTTTTGTGGTTTCATTTTATTCTCCGAATATTATAAAGTCATTCTAAAATGAGCCTAATTTTAATTAACAAAAGATTAAAACCAATTTAAATTCAACAAATTACCTTCAAATTCTTCGAGTGTTTTTTGTGCTCTTTCAAAAGAGGAATTAAAAAAACCTGCTTTTAGTATAGGCCAATTATTTTTTTGTTCTAATGCTTCATTCTTCAATTGTGAAAAAGGATTAATAGAACCAAATCCTCTACCAGTAAATTTCCAGGCATACCTTCCTAAAGGTCCCCAATATCTCCCGTTTTTTTTATTGCCCCAGATATCAGCATGTATTAACCCTAATAAAATTTCAAACCGATCATATAGTTGTTCATAAGAATTTCCTAAAAATAAAATATCTTCAAACATTGGTTGTAAAGTTTTAAACAAATATTCATTTATTGGAACATATTGTCTCTCATGCTCTTTAAGTATTGTTAATATCTTAGTATAATCTAAATCAGAGTAGGCTTTAGCATAGGTAAGCAAAAATGATTCACTTTGAGTGTTATTATCATATGGTACTACATTCAGATTAAGCAATTGATATAAACCTTCATAATCATTAACAGCTAATAATGGCAAACCAATACAATACATTTGTAATATTATAGGGTACTTTCCAACTGCTGGTACTTTTTGTGAATTATTTAAATGATCACATAAAATATTAATAATTTTGTCCTGAATGTTCTTTTGTATTCTATCTCCCCAATAAGAGACTGATACTGAGATTGTTCTAATATTTTGTGTTATTTGTTCATAACATTTTAAACCTTCTCTTATATTATTCTCGGTTCTTTCAAAAGCTGGGAAATTGTCTTTATTCAAATTTCCTATTAGTATTTTCAATTCATTAGTAATTAGATCATCTAATTTAATTCTATACTTAGGATCTGCTAAATACTCTTTTACTTTTTCAAGGAGACCATATTTATTTTCAATTATATTATTTGAAATTATTGGAATGTCGTATAATTCATCTAAACCCATTTTTTCTACTGGATTTATAGGTCCTTTATAATTAAAAATGAAATCACCATCACCGGAAAAAAAACCATAATGTGGGGTTTGTTGTGATCTATAATCTTTTGCGACTTTTTCATATACATATGCCATTATACCATTTGCGGTTATTAAATCATTTGTACTTGCTGCACCACCATTTAATCCATTTAAAAGATGACCTGTAAATATGGAATGTTTTGGAATAGGTCCATCTGAATCTGAGACAGTTTGATTTGCTTTGCCAGCGGTTAGTACTTGTCGTCCATTTCTAAGTAACATATCATTTATGAATCTCTTACTTCCATTAGGTAATGCACGTGTAATAGAAATTCCACTAAAACATGCATCTAATATAAAAAGTATATGTTTAGCTGGAATTAATTCAGAATCCTTTGTTAAGTTATCCCACCTTAACAAAGTAAAAATATCTTCAACTTTACCATCATACGGGAATAAATACCCTACTTCACCACGATTCCCGATTATTGTATGACCATGGCCAGCATAGAAAAAAATTATTCTATCATCGATTTCTGCTTTATTCACATAGCTAAGATAATGTCGATGAATATTATCTTTTGTTGCATCCTCATCAATTAATATTGTTGTATTTTCTTCACTAAAGTCAAATTTATTAATTAGTATTTCTGATATTTCTTTGGCATCATTAACTGCATAATCAAGCTTCGATGCATGAATATAGTTGTTTATTCCAATGCATAAAGCCCAGCTTTTATTATATTTTTCCGAATACATAATGTTTTTATAACTCTTTACTAAGTATTTAAAAAGATTATTTTTATTAATTCTAAAATCTTTTTATTTCTTGTTGAATTATTAAATGATATTCAATTGTTATTATTTTTACCTACACGATACAAATTGTGCATCAACACCTTTTTTTAACTTGTTATCAACCTTATCCCAGCTCATAATATTCTCCTTTTTTAAACAGGCAGTTATCAAACCACCTGCCTCATAAATTTTTTTAATTCAAATCCCTTTTATTTTTTATTCCTATTTAATAATCTCTTAATGATCACTCAAAAACATCTCATAATCATTCTTTCAATTCTCAATCCTTTAATTCTTTCAATCATAGTCAGGACATTTACTCTTGTCCGCACCCTGATTCACCTGATTAAAAGATTTCTTGATTCCCTGATTTCCTGCCTTCATCATGCCAATCCTTTAATCTTTCCAATCATGCCTGCCTGCCGGCAAGGCAGGGTCCAGACATTTTCATCCCTTGCTAACTTGGTAGACTTCCGCAGCCTCTTCGCATTCTCCTGTACGGAATCCGATGATAATAAACATTAAGACAAGCGCCGAATGCAATAAAATCCTCCTGCATCAATGCGTTTACAATAAGTATCTCATCATCTTCCACAAGCAGCGCCTGGAAATAATTCATCCAGTTTAATAATCCGCCGGTGCCTCTCGGTTTAACTTCACCTACGCGGTATCGCTTTAATTCAGGTGTGTTTGCACCGTAAGCCGACTTAGCAGCATTCTGTATTTTAACAATCAATGCAGTAGCTGTAGCAATTGCACTGTTCTGTTCCGCTGTTTTATCGTTAACAAATTTCATTGCTTTCTGCTGGGATGTTTCTTTCGCTCTTGCAGAAAAAATTTCATATGCAACAAATCTTTTTTCTACTGATTGAAACCTTTTACGCTTAATTCAGTAAAGGAATTCTCAAGCGCTTGTTCAAAAGCCACCGCATCCTTCAAATTATAAACAACGTTCTTAGCCATGTCTAATCTTATTTGCTTAAGCTTATTAATCAGCATCCGAAAAAAGAATAACCAGTAAGAAATAAATCGGGATTAAAGCAGTGAAAGTTTAATTTTAAGCTAAAAACTTAATTTTGGTTCATTTAAAAAACTATTCCAGCCATTTAAAAGTATATTCAAGCTGTTTAATGGTCTGATCGGGTCATTTGAAAGTCTGTTTAAATCATTTAGAAGTTTGTTTGGGTCATTTAAAAGTTTGCTCGAGCCAGTTTGAGTCTTAAGCAAACCTTTTGTTTAAATGTTTGAATCATTTGAAACACTATGTATTTCATTTGAAATTGTAAGTAAGCTTCTTGCTTAAATGTCCGGATGATTTGAAATTCTGTATCACTTAATTCAAGCTTTATTCTTGCGACTTAAAAAAATGTTCGGGCAACTCTGTCCTTAATTATTAAGTAATACGGATGTAAGATTTCAAACGATATATTAAAATATTTGTAACAGCTTAATCTTCCATCAGCATTTTAGCTTTAAACACGTTTAAATACTGCTTAATGTCCTTTTCAAAATGTAAAGAACAATAATAAACCAGTAACCCGTAAAAAGTAAAAACCGAATTTTATTTTTTATTTAGAATTTTTCCCGAAAAGAAAATGAAAAATGGAAGTATACCAGCCCCCGTTAAACGGCAGGGAAATTCTGAACTGTAAGCTAAAAAGTTTCTTAACGTGTAATTATACTTAATCATTGATAAATAACTGATCAATGTATTGAAATTATTTTATTCAATAGAAGCAACATAAACCCTTAATCGCTGTCACAAACTTTATTATTTTCAATTTAAAATGCAATAGTGGTAAAAATATATTTAAAATTAATTTCCTGTACTGTTATAAATACAGCACTTACAATTAAAGACAATTGAATTACTACTTATTATTATGCAGTGTGCATGTCTGCAAGTTTGTATTTAATGATGAATACCCAATATCAAATTTATAATTTCCAGTTGAACAATTATCTTCTCCACCTTAACTTCAGTTTCAGCTTTTTCTATAACCATCAAATACTTATGATTGACAATTTATTAACCATGAATACACTTTTTAACTAAAGAAAAAATCCAATAAACCGATAATGTAAAGTACAAAATATCTTTTGACTTATTTTAGATTAATAAGACTGAAGATAAAATGAATTCATATTTTTGCAGAAATTAAACTATCGGATTGGTATGAAAAAAGGGAAGGGCTTTCATTTATTTTTATTATTACTAATTATTTTAATTTCATTCTGTGCTGTTATTCAGGCAAAAGGTTCACTCGATAGTCTTCGTACACTTGTAAAGAATTCTAAGGGAAGCGCTAAAATTGAACATTCTATTGCTCTTGCCAGGAAGTTAATTGAGTATTCAAAAATAACTGAAGGTTTATCTGTTGCCGATAATATTTTAACTGCCGCAAGAAAAAATAAAAATACCAGGCTGCAGCTTCAGGCTTATTCTATAATTTCAAGAGGATACTTAATTGCAGGCGATATTAAATCTGCAATAACCTACGGCGATTCAACAATGCGGCTTGCACGTAAAACTAAAGATAAATACGGACTTGGACTTGCTTACCAGTCTTATGGTCCACCGCAGATGTACATAGGTGATCTGCAGACCGCGACCAATATGCTTGATAGCAGTTTGATAATTTTTACGGAAAATGATTATCCGATTGAGAGGGGAACATCCTGTTTACTTATGGCTTCCAGCCTTGCAACAACAGGGCAGGCAGAAGCAAGCTTTCCATTTTTAGAAGAGGCTAAAAGACTTTTCCAAAAGAGCAATGATTATTATAAAGCTTCAACTGTTGATCTGAACATCGGGCTGATACGGGGTACAATCCTTGGACAGTACGAGGACGCAATAAAAATCTCACTTAAAGTATTGCCTTATTTCGAGCACGTGGAAGATTCAATTAAAATTGCTACTTGCAAAAATACAATTGCTGCCTGCTATGACGCTATCGGGAATTATGACAAATCAATAGAATATTATAAATCAGCCATTGATCTGATGGAGAACAGTGGTAATGTTCTGATGAAAGCAAATTTTTATAATAATCTTGGTGAGGTTTACAAACATAAAAATGATTTTGAAAATGCTTATCAATATTATAAAAAAGCGCTTGATGTTTTTTCCAAGTACCAGATTCTTGAAGGAATGGCTGTTGCGGAAAATAATATCGGCGAATGTTTCCTTCAACGCGGGGATTATGAAAATGCTCTGCTCTATTTCAAGCAATCTCTTGATAAAGTAGATAAAAAAAACGATCACTATAAACTATCTATCCTTTACAAAAATATCGGCAAGATTTACCTGAGCACAAATAATTTTGCCCAGGCAATTAATTATTTGAATAATTCTGTTTCCGAAGGGAAGGCAATTGGAATACTTGAAGAGGTTTATCCGGCTTATGAAGATTTAGCTGAAGCATATGCAAAAAGCGGTGATTACAGGAACGCTTACAAGTATCATAAATTATTCAACGATGTAAAAGATGAATTCACTAAGAAAACCAACGCGGAGAAAATTTTAGAAATTGACACTAAGTACCAGACAGTAAAAAAAGAAAAGGAAATTGAGCTACTTAAAAAAAACCAGGAAATACATGAACTACAGTTATCAAGGCAATTGGGACTTGTAATTGCTCTCGTTTTATTATCTCTTGTAATTGCCGGTTTCAGCATAATTATTTTTAAGCGATACAAAGACAATAAGAAATTAAACGCAATTCTTGAAGAACGAAATAAACAGATTGAAACGCGACAAGCCGAATTGAATTTGATTAATCAGCAGCTTACGGAAACAAACAAAAAACTTTCCGCTTCCGAAAATGATTTGAAACTGCTCAACGCTACAAAGGATAAATTCTTTTCGATAATTGCGCATGATCTTAAAGGACCATTCTCATCATTACTGGGACTTACTGAACTTATAAATGATAATATTGAAACTATATCATCAGAAGAACTGAAAGAAATGAGCAGGGGACTTTACAAGACCTCAAGGCATGTATATGCTTTAACAGCGAATCTGCTCGAATGGTCGCGCTGTCAGCTTAATATGCTTAATATAAAACATGAGCAATTCAACTTAAACGAACTTGTGAAAAGTAATGCGCGCCTTTACACAGATACTATGCAGGCTAAATCAATTACTTTGAAAACAGAATTATGCAGTAAAGCAATAGTAAATACGGATAGGAATATGATAGATTTTGCACTGCGGAATCTTTTACATAACGCTATTAAGTTTACAAAACATGAAGGTAAAATTAATATTTCAACTGCTGTTGAAAAGAATTTCCTTAAAGTAGAAGTATCCGATACTGGAATTGGAATTCCCGAAGAGGCACTTGATAATTTGTTTAAGATAGAATCCACTTTTACTACATCGGGTACGGCAGAAGAAAAGGGTACCGGATTAGGTCTTGTACTGGTACGTGAGTTTATAGAAAAAATAGGCGGAAAGATTTTTGTTAAAAGTAAAGTGAACTACGGAACGACCTTTACTTTTACAGTACCGATAACGACTTAAATTTTATAATTGTATTGGTAATACATTTGGTCGGTTGGAAATTCTTTTAAAGATTTTATTCCTCGATTATTTAATCCTCATTTTGGTATGATAACTTTCCGGTTAAGCGGCAGTGTACTACTGCCGCTGTTGCCGGTTGTTAAATTTAATTTCAGATAGGTAAAATGTTTATCCTAAGCCTGAAAAATATCAAATCGATCTAAGTTCATTACTTTATTCCAGGCAGCAATGAAATCACGAACGAATTTATCTTTCGAATCATCCTGTGCATAAACCTCGGCAAGAGCACGCAACTGAGAGTTTGATCCGAAAACAAGATCAACTCTGGTGGCAGTCCACTTTAGCTCACCGGTATTGCGATCGCGTCCTTTAAATGTATCTTTTGCTTCAGACATAGGTTTCCAGATTGTATCCATATTAAGCAGGTTTACAAAGAAATCATTTGTGAGTGTTCCTACCCGTTTTGTAAATACTCCATGCTCAGACTTAGCTGTATTAGCACCAAGTACACGCAATCCACCAACAAGTACAGTCATTTCCGGTGCACTTAATGTTAGTAGTTGTGCCTTATCAATAAGCATTTCTTCTGCTGATATAGAATAAGTTGTTTTCTGATAATTACGAAAACCATCTGCCTGAGGTTCAAGCACTGCAAATGATTCTACATCGGTCTTAGCTTGTGATGCATCATTTCTGCCAGGAGTAAATGGCACTTCAACTTTATGACCGGCGGCCTTAGCTGCAGTCTCAATTGCTGCACATCCACCAAGCACTATTAGATCAGCCAGTGATACTTTCTTGTTTTCTTTTTGCGAGCTGTTGAAATCTTTTTGAATTTTCTTAAGTTTATTTAAAACTTTTGCTAATTGTGCAGGCTGATTTACTTCCCAATCTTTCTGTGGGGCAAGACGAATACGAGCGCCATTAGCACCACCGCGGAAATCCGTTCCACGGAAAGTTGATGCAGAAGCCCATGCAGTTGAAACCAGTTCAGATACAGATAATCCTGAAGCCAATATCTTTGCCTTTAATCCGGCAATATCTTTTTTATTTATAACCTTATGATCTAATGGTGGAACAGGATCCTGCCATATTAAGTCTTCTTTCGGTACTTCGGGACCAAGATAACGGGCTTTAGGACCCATATCCCGGTGAGTAAGTTTAAACCATGCTCTGGCAAATGCATCAGCAAAAGCTTTTGGATCTTTATGAAACCGGCGTGATATTGGTTCATAGATCGGATCAAATCGAAGTGATAAATCTGCCGTCGTCATCATTGGGCGGTTCTTTTTAGAAGGATCATGAGCATCAGGAATCATATGCTCTTCTTTAACATCTTTTGCAAACCATTGCCAGGCACCTGCAGGACTTTTAACAAGTTCCCACTCATAACCGAACAACATATCGAAATAGCCCATATCCCATTTAGTGGGATTTGGTTTCCAGGCACCTTCAATACCACTGGTAGTAGTATGAACACCTTTACCAGTTTCTAATTCATTTATCCAACCCAGACCTTGCACTTCTATTGGTGCAGCTTCCGGTTCAGGGCCAACCAATTTTGGATCGCCTGCACCATGTGCTTTGCCAAAAGTATGACCACCAGCAACGAGTGCAACAGTTTCCTCGTCATTCATTGCCATACGGGCAAATGTCTCGCGTACATCACGACCTGACGCAACAGGATCCGGATTTCCATTTGGACCTTCCGGGTTAACATAGATAAGTCCCATTTGTACAGCAGCAAGAGGATTCTCAAGGTCTCGTTCACCGCTATAGCGCTTATCGCCAAGCCAGGTATTTTCGCTGCCCCAGTAAATATCTTCTTCGGGTTGCCAAATATCTACTCGTCCGCCACCAAAGCCGAATGTTTTGAAGCCCATAGATTCCAGTGCGCAATTACCTGCCAGGATCATTAAGTCTGCCCATGAAATTTTATTTCCATATTTCTTTTTGATAGGCCAGAGAAGGCGTCGTGCTTTATCAAGATTAACATTATCCGGCCAACTGTTAACAGGTGCAAAACGCTGACTACCTGTTCCACCACCACCACGTCCATCAGCAGTACGATAAGTTCCTGCGCTGTGCCATGCCATGCGAATGAACAAACCACCGTAATGTCCCCAATCTGCCGGCCACCATTCCTGCGAGTCGGTCATTAATGTATAAAGATCTTTTTTTAACGATGCGAAATCCAGTTTCTTGAATTCTTTGGCGTAATTAAAGTCCGGATCCATTGGATTGGAAACCTGAGTATGCTGGTGAAGGATTCCAAGATTCAACTGGTTGGGCCACCAGTCCTTGTTAGATGTGCCTCTACCAGCAGAGGTTCTGCCCGTTACGGGGCACTTACTTTCATCATTCATTTTTAGTTCTCCTTAAGTTATTGATTATTCATTTCAATGTTTTTATTAATATGGATATTTGGGAAAACTCTGGCGGTTTTCAGCTTTCGTTATAGAATTATTAAATCGTGATTCCGGTAGATGAAGCTGAAAAAAACAGACTTTTTTTAATCTTTCGACTTCAGACAATTTTCAAAAACAATTATTTGTTATTGAAAGTGCCGATTATCTGAAGCTTTATGTCTTTTACTTTAAAATTGGGAATTTTCTTCTTCTTAAAATATTTCTCAAGAATATCATTTAGTTCATTATCAAAGAAATCTTCTATATGTTCAGTATCCTCGCAGTACAAATGGTGATGCTTTTCAAGTATTGCATCGTATCTCATTATATCTTTTTCCGTCTTTACCTTTTTTACCAATCCTTTTTCAACGAAAGTATCAAGGGTTTTATAGATAGTACCAACAGCAATATTAGGATGATATTTTATTACATATTCTTTTATTTTATCTGCAGTCGGGTGATCCTTCAGGTTGTTTAAAGCCTCCAGAACAACCATTCTTTGCGGCGTTATCTTAAGATTGCTGTTTTTAAGTTCAATTTTATGTTTTTCTTTTTTCATGAATAATTAATACTAAATAAGAATAATTCTCACTTAGGATAAATAATTTTTTACTAAAGTTCAAGCTTTTATTTTATTTCTGGAAGAACTTTCAGGTATAAATCACAGATGCTTAAAAATGGTAAGGAGAAAAGAGAAATCAGCAGAGAGTAAGGGACAGGAGTTTCTTCCTGATCCTTACTTCATACTTAAAAAAGTGTGGGCTTTTTATTTAACTTTTTCGCTCATAGCTTTTGCCTGCATAAAGAGAAGGAGATAATCCCTTCCGCCTGCTTTGCTGTCTGTACCGCTCATATTAAATCCACCAAACGGATGACCGCCAACCATAGCTCCTGTACATTTCCTGTTAAAGTACAAATTACCAACAAAGAATTCTTTCTTTGCTCTTGCAAGTTTTTCTTTGTTGTTTGTATATACAGCTCCTGTTAAACCGTAAATTGTGTTATTACCAATTTCCAAAGCGTGATTAAAATTCTTTGCTTTAATAACTGCAAGCACAGGACCGAATATTTCTTCCTGCGAAATTCTTGCCATTGGATCAACATCTACTATAACAGTCGGTTTAATGTAGTAACCGTTACCTTCAGCCTTTTCACCACCGCAAAGCAATCTGCCTTCATTCTTACCAATTTCAATGTATGATAAAATATTTCTTTCTGCGGAAGCATTAATTACAGGACCGGCTTTATAATTCTCTTTTGCAGGACCAACCTGGATCTTTTCAACTTCTTCTTTTAATTTGGCAACAAACTTATCATATACTTTTGCATCAACAATTGCTCTTGAGCAGGCTGAACATTTTTGTCCCTGGAAACCAAATGCAGAAGCTACAACACCAGCAACTGCATCGTCAAGATTTTTAACTTCATTATCAACAATAATACTGTCTTTACCACCCATTTCTGCTACAACGCGTTTGAGCCATTTTTGACCCGGCTGTACTTCTGCAGCTAATTTATTTATATGAATTCCAACTTCCATTGATCCTGTGAAGGAAACAAATCTTGTTAAAGGATGAGCAACTAAAGTATCTCCTACTTCGCCACCTGAACCAGGTAAAAAGTTTAACACACCTGCGGGCAAACCTGCTTGTTTCATTATTTCATAATAAAGTTGTCCCATCATCGGAGTATCACTCGAAGGTTTTAAGACAATAGTGTTACCAGTTACAATTGCCGCGGAGGACATACCAACTAAAATAGCGAACGGGAAATTCCATGGTGGAACTACAACTCCTACTCCAAGTGGTAAATATGTTAATTCATTCTTCTCACCCGGCAGGGGAGTAATTGGTTGTTTGTCCGCGTAGCGCAACATTTCTCGGGCATAAAACTCCATGAAATCAATTGCTTCTGCAGTATCTGCTTCTGCTTCTGCAAAATTCTTTCCGGCTTCAGTAATCATCCACGCATTTATTTCAAATCTTCTTTTCTTCGCAATCTCGGCTGCCTTTAGAAGAATTTTTACTCTTTCAACAGCAGGAACATTCTTCCACTGCTCGAATTTTTTTGCAGCTGTTTCAATTGCAAGATTAGCCAATTCTTTTGTCCCTTTATAGAATTGGGCAACAACTTCATCTTTATCAGATGGGTTGAAGGAGGTTAATTTTTGTCCTGTCTGATATTTTTTCCCACCAATGATTATATCATATGTTTTTCCAAGTTTTCTCCGAACTTGTTTGAGTGCGTCATTCTGTACCTTAAAGATTTTCGGGTCAGAAAAGTTATGATAAGATTCATTTTTGAATGGTTTTAATTTCATAAAAAGCTCCGTTTTTTCCTTTAATATGGATTAAAAATTGTTCTAAAATTAGCTCTTTAAACCATGATTAGCAAAGGAGAATTCAGGCTGCTTTCAGCGGTAATTCAATTGTAATTTAATGGTAACACAATTGTAACTCAGTGGTAATTTGATTGTCATTGAAGGGTAACTCAATAGTAATTCAGCAGTAGCTAGATATTGAATCTCACATCTCACGTTTGACTTTTTATTTTACTCATTAACCATACTATTTCTTTTTCTCTTTGAAGATATCATCAGATAGGCCGGAATTTACTTTATAATTTGAGTAGAAGATTTCTACCGATCCGCGTTCAGTTGTTTTTTGTCCGCTTTTTTTGTTTGTGTCAAGTTTCTTATTACGTGGATCCTGAATAAATTGCAGCTTCGGTACATCAAGAGAAAAGAGAATTTTTTTTGGAAGCGGATACTGGAAATTGTTATCGTACATAAGTTCAATCTGTGTTGAGCCGCCGCGTCTTGCTGTTGATTCAACTCTTCTTACAAGGTTTTTCTCAGCGTCTATCCATACCGTAAATAAAATTATTATTGCCGAATCTGAATTTGGTATAACTTTAACAACATGCATCGTTCTGCCGTCAATCTTATCCTGTTTTACATAGATAGCGCTAAAATCTTTTTCAAGCATTGCAGTAGGTGAAAAGTTAAAAGCCTGCTTTGGCAGCATCGCAAATTCTTTAGAATCCAGTTTTGTTTTATTTGGCTGCTTGAAATACATGGTAGCTTTCATATCAGGCACTTTAAGATATTCCATGTTTACTTTAACCGAAATATCTGCCTTGTAGTCTTTCACCTTTGCAAAACTTGCTTTTACTTTATTTAAAATTGCATATGGATCTTTTGATTGACCAAATATTAAAGTTGATAAAAACAAATAAAATATTATTCTTTTCATAATTATATCCTTGATTCAAAGAGTAAAGTTAGAACAAGTTATTCTGTTTCTTCGACAGGCTCAGAGACCTCTTTTCTAAATCTCAATAAAATTTGCATTCACTAATTAATTGTTTTCTCAGCCAAAGGCTGATCCCGCAAAGCGGGACATTTTCCATAAACCATTTTCCATCATATAAACCATCAGCTTAAAATATCTTTTCTTAAAAAGAGAATAAGCGAGATTAAATACAATCCTAAAATATGACCGCCGAGCACAAGTGCGTCTTTTGCAATGTCGACATAATCAATCGGGTCATCAAAAAATCCAAGCCATCCGTTCATGTAATTTGTAAAAAGATAAGGTCTGATTGAAGTAAGTATTTCAACATCAAGTACAGAAAGTATCATGAAAACAATTAAGATTGACATAGCACCGACAATCGGGCCAATAGCATTTTCAACTAAAGAAGAAAAGAAAAATGCAATTGAGACAATGACAGACATGCTTAAAACTGCAAAACCATAAGCATACAGAAAACGCCACCATACATCATACGAAGGAAATACGGTTACACTGCCTTTAAATACGAGCAGTGAACCCGTCCCGAAAAATAAAATACCAAGTCCAAGACTCATAAGCGCCAGCCAGAATAACAATATGATTGTAGTTATAATTCCGGCAAGATATTTTGCACTTACAAGCTGGAAGCGGGTTATTGGTCTTGTTATAAGCATCCTGTAAGTACCCGCTGTTGCTTCGCCTGCCATCAGGTCGCCGCCAACAAGAACAACAAGAAAGGGAATGTGAACAAATAAACTTTGCAGTATTAGGTAACCTATAAAGTATCCGTTAAGAATATTACCTGAAAAGACAAAAGTATCAGTAATATTCCGCGGGGCAAAACTTGAGCCTTGCTGCTGCGCCATATAAAAGGAAAGATGAATGAGCGGTATAAGAACTCCAATTGCCATGAAGCTTATGTAAGTTCTCCACTTCTTAAAAATTTTATAGAGTTCTATAGATATTATTTGAAACATCATTTCTGTCCTTCTGTTATGGATAGAAAATACTCTTCGAGAGATCTTGTAGGAACAACTGCGCTTACTGATATTCTATTGTCATTCAGGTATTTGTTCAAACCGGCAATTTCCTCTTTATCAAGACTGAAGAAAAAAGTAGTAGATGAACTTGAATTTAATTTTTCCTTCCAGGCAGATTCATTTATGAGTCTTAGCGTTTCATCTTCTTTATCAACTTCAAATTTTACCGTCATTGTTCCGGAGTTAAGTAATTCCTGTACATCACCTTCAACAATTGTAGAACCTTTATTAATTATTATCATCCTGTTTGCAATAATTTCAACCTCTGAAAGAATATGCGATGAGAGAAAAATTGTTTTACCTTTATCTTTACTTAAGTGAATAATTAAATCACGGACTTCTTTCATACCCTGCGGATCAAGGCCGGTAGTCGGTTCATCAAGAATTATTAGTTCAGGGTCATGAAGTAATGCCTGGGCAAGACCGAGCCGTTGTTTCATTCCATGCGAAAAAGTTTTTACCTTGCTCTTGTATCGCTTTTCAAGACCAACAAGTTCAAGTAAAGACATAATATTTTTCTTTGAAACATCGGCACCCGAAAGTTTTCCAAGTATCTCAAGATTTTTATAAGCAGGCAGGTATAAATAGAAATCAGGTTTTTCAACAATTGCACCAATTCTTTTTAATATCTTTTTCCTTGATTCCTTAAGCGATTGATTAAAAATATTAATGCTGCCTTTGGTAGGACTTATAAGCGACAGGAGCATTCTTATAGTTGTACTTTTCCCGGCCCCGTTAGGACCAAGGAATCCGAATACATCACCTTTATGAACATTAAGATTCAGATTATCTACAGCCCTTACTTCTTTGAATTGTTTAGTAAGTCCTGTTACTTCAATAATTTTTTCAGAATTCAACGAAACCTCAATCTGTTGAAACTTTTGTTATTCTTTATGCTAAACATCAGAAAAATTTCCGAATATTGTTCTTTATTCACCGATATTTTTTTTGTGTTTGCCGATTTATACTATCAAACAACCTCCTTAGTTCTTTTATTTGACACGTAAATTTTTGACATATTAAGGGAGTTTAAATGCCAAGGTTTCTTCTCGTTTTTATTTTACTTTTACCGGCTCTTTCAATTTTTGCACAGAACAGAAATGATGCAACGGTTAGCGGATATGTTTTTGATAATGAATCCGGCGAAGCTCTTATTGGGGCAAGCGTTTATATTAAAGATCTTAATATCGGGGCAACAACTAATGTCAGCGGGTATTTTGTAATTCCGAATTCACCTGTTGGACACAGAACAATAATTGCTTCTTATCTTGGTTACAAACCGTTTTCCAGGAAAATTGTTTTAACCAAAGGTGAAAATGAAATTCTGAAAATCTATCTTATACCGGAAGCAGTACAAACGAAAGAAGTTGTTGTTACTGGTGATTCAATACCAACCATAGAAAAACTATTTGTTAAACCTGTTTCAAAGGTTGAGTTAAATGCTAAACAGATTAATAATATACCGCGTGTAATTGAAGCTGACTTGCTGAGATCTCTTCAGACTTTACCCGGTATTCAGCCGTTATCGGATTTCTCTTCTGCACTTTATGTAAGAGGAGGAACACCCGACCAGAATTTGTACCAGGTAGATGGAACAGATGTTTACAATCCCGAACATGCTTTTGGATTGTTTTCAACCTTCAATACTAATGCGATTAAAAAAGTTGAATTGTCTAAAGGTGGATTCAGCGCTGAATACGGTGGAAGACTTTCATCAGTCTTAAGTGTTAATAATCTTGATGGCAACAGGAATAATTTTCAGGGAGATGTGAATGTAAGTCTTTTGTCTGGTGCGACTACCTTGCAAATGCCTCTTGGTAATCTTGGATCAATTTCAGGTTCATTCAGAAGAACTTATCTTGATCAAACTTATGCAAAATATATTGATGAGATTCCGGCTTATTATTTCTGGGATGGTAATGTAAAAGCTTTCCTTGATTTAGATGATAAGAATAAAGTAGTTATAAGTTTCTTTGGCGGAAGGGATAATCTTGATTATAAATTTGATAAGGATGCTCCTTCTTCACTCGGATTTCATTATGATTGGGGTAACACATCCGGCAGTGTTAACTGGAAAAGAATTTTTACTTCGAAATTATTTGCCAACTTCTGGATTACCGCAAGCAGGTTCACTTCACTTTTCGATTTTGAAGATGTGAATATGAGAGAGTATAACAAGATTACAGATTACTCAGCTAAAGGTAGTCTTGAATATTATTTGTCCGATCAATGGTCTATGAGATTCGGCTTTGAACAAAAATTAATTCATGGTGTGTTGGAAGAAAAATTTCCCGGTGGTAAAGTTGATGCACAAAAACACAGAAACCATTCGGCAGGGTATTTTACCGCAAACTGGAAACCAACAACAGATTGGGATATTGAAGCAGGTTTGCGCTATGATTATTTCAATGCGGAAAAAGATTTTCAGAATATCGATCCAAGGTTTTCTGTTAAGTATAGACTAACCGAAACTTCAAATCTGAAATTTGCAACCGGCGTGTTTCATCAATACGTAAACAGAATGCCGAGATTATTTTTTGCGAGTATCTGGACCACTGCCGACCAGTATACTTCAGGCTCAAGTGCGCAACATTATATCTTGAGTTATCAGAAAGAAATAGGGCAGATTTATGAACTTGAAATAGAAACGTTTTATAAAAAATATAACAACATCCATCAGTTTAACCAGACAATGCTTACTGAGATTGAAGCTGACAGGTATGATAATAACGAACCTGTTTTTACTGAAACACGAGGCTTGTTTAATACCGGTGACGGTGAATCCTACGGCCTGGAAATTCTATTACGAAAAGATTACGGAGCAATTACCGGCTGGGTTGGTTATTCTCTTGCAAGAACGGATTATACTTTTGATGGATTAAACCAGGGCAAATCATTTATACCAAGGCACGACAGAACTTCTACAATTAACTTAGTTGCCAATACAGATATTAATAAACTCTGGGCAGAAGTTTTTGGAAGTTCGGGTGATGAAGGTAATTCAAATTGGTTATTTGGTATGAACTTTATTTACTCAACCGGGCAGCCGCTTACTGTTCCAAACTCTGCTTATGTTGCAAGAACATTACCTGATTGGGAAGGGAACCAGAATTCAATTTCACTTTACCCGACGCAGCTTAATACCGTAAGATTACCGGCGTACATAAGAATGGACATCAGTATAACGTGGGAGAAGAAATATAAGGGATGGACACTTGCCCCTTACCTGCAGATTTTTAATGTGGGCAACAGAAAGAATGTCTGGTTTATTGAGTACGATAATAAATTAAAAGATGATAAAGTGGAGCAGGAAATAAATACGATCGGAATGATTCCTTTCCTGCCAAGCATTGGTGTTAATATTAAATTCTAAATTAGGAAAACGGAGAAACGAAAAATGAATAAAATAAAATATTTAGTTGTATTAGTAATTGGATTATTATCACTTGCAGGCTGCGGTGAAGGTAAGGTTGATATTTCCGAAGCAGAATATGAACCCAAGATTGTCGTTGATGCTTATATATATCCGGGTAAAAAAGTTGAGTTGGTTTATATTACGCGTAATGTTCCGTTAGATAAAAATTTTGATTTAAGTAAGGTTTTATTGACTGATGCAAATGCAAGAATAACTGACCTTACCGATGGTAAAATATATATGCTTGAATACAATCCTTCAAAATTATCCTATGAATATAATGGCAGCGACCTGGCGATTCAAAACGGTAAAAGTTATAAACTTGAAGTTGAAGCAACTATAGACGGAAAAAATCTAAGAACAAGCTCAGTTACGACTGTTCCTTTAAATGGTTTTAACATTAATAAACTTGATCCTGAAGTTATGAAGTACAGGTTAACTGATGAGAATGATATTGTAAAAAAAATAAATGTAAGTTTTTCTCCCGCTGCAAATGCTGAGATTTACGGTATATCAATTACAGCATTAAATCCTACTATAAAGAATTTTATTTACGATAACGCTTACCATAGCGATCTTGATACGAATGATGTCATTGAGGATTTTGATTCATATAAACAGCAAATGTACTGGCTGCAGAATTCCAAGAACGATGCAACCCAGCTTGATATTGATGTTGAATGGCACGCAATCTGGTTTTATACGGATTACCGTGTAATAATTTATGCGGGGGATAAGAACTTCAAGGATTTCCTTTTAACGCATAAGAATGTACAGGAGATGGACGGAAATTTCCACGAACCGAAACTTCACCTTGAAGGTGACGGAATTGGAGTATTTGCTTCTGCAATTCCTGATACAGTATATTTCCGAATAATAAAATAATCTTAGGGAGGTTAAGTGAAAAAACTATTTTTGATATTAATGATATTATCCGCATCGCTGTTTGGGCAGGAAGAAACTCTGATCTCAGGCCAAGTTGAGCATGGTGGCTTTGGCGGCCCCGTTCTTAAAATGACCTCAGTTAAAAATGAATTTGGTGTGCTTGTTGGCGGTTACGGCGGATGGCTCATCAATCATACCTTTATGATTGGCGGCGGCGGTTACGGACTTGTGAATAAAATTAAAGGGAATGATGCTGCCCAGTTAGCATACCAGGTTTATACTGACAGACCTGTAAACATTGAATTTGGTTATGGCGGTGTTGTGTTTGAATATATTCATAATTCAAACTCATTAATTCATTTCGCATTTTCAGCATTAATTGGTGCAGGTGGTGTAACTTATAATGAACGTGATTATGATGACTGGAATTGGGGCGAACATCGTGATGACGGCAGACCGAATGACGCTTTCTTTGTAGCGGAACCTGAAATTAAAGCAGAGTTAAATGTTGCAAGCTTTTTCAGGGTGAATGTTGGCGGAAGTTACAGGTTTGTAAGCGGTGTTAATATAATCGGATTAAAAAATTCTGATCTAAGCGGTCCTTCAGCTAATATTACATTTAAGTTTGGCAAATTCTGATTGAATGATTTTTATAGGAGATATCGTTTGAGAAGTATGATATCTCCTGTTGTCCATTTCATCAACCTTTTCCCTGGGGAAGGGTAAGGGATGGGCTTTTATTCATATCCAATTGCTTTCACTACCGCATCATGAATTTTTGACCTGAATTTGTACAACTTAGTATTTGCTCTTGTAGGATAAACACGATTTGTAAGTAGCACAACAAACAGATCTCTATCCTTATCAGCCCAAACCGATGTTCCTGTAAAACCGGTATGACCGATTGAGTTCATTGAAAACAACGTACCAGCTGATGAGTTTTCGGCAGATTTTGTATCCCACCCTAAACCTCTTGTACTCTGGTCTGTTTGTTTCTTGGTCCACATTTCAATTGTTGATGGTTCAATAATTTGTTTGCTGCCGTACTTTCCTTTCTGTAGAATCATCTGAAGGAATACAGAAAGATCATTTACATTTGAAAACAAACCGGCATTACCTGAAACTCCTCCAAGCATAAATGCTGTTTCATCGTGCACCTGACCCTGCACAACTTTCATCCTGAAGTAATCATCATTTTCAGTTGGAGCACATTTGTTCCATATGCTTTTGGGCGGGCAGTACATTGTACTGTTCATCTTTAAAGGAGCAAAGGCTTTTTCTTTTAAAAATTCATCCAGTCCTTTGCCTGTTATTCTTTCCATAACCTGCTGAAGTGTAATCATACCAAGACAGCTATAGACATATTCTTTGCCGGGAGGATTATCTAATTTCATCGTCATTATAGCATTAATAACATCTTCACGCGTTTTTAATGTTTTGTAGAATGGAACCCATGCCGGCAAACCCGAGTTATGAAGCAGAAGGTTTCTTATTGTAACTTTATCCTTGCCGTTATTGTTGAACTCAGGCAGGTAATCTTTCACAAGCTTATCAAGTACCAATTTGCCTTCATCATATAAGATCATTGCGGCAGTTGTAGTTCCAATTACCTTTGAGACAGAAGCCAAATCAAATAATGTTTCGGTTGTCATCTCAGGTGAAGATTTATCGTAAGTATATCTTCCGTATGCTTTTTTGTAAAGGATTTTTCCTTTGTATCCAATAGCAATAACAGCACCCGGGCAGGCAGAATCTTTTATCGCAGTATTAATCAGTGAGTCAACTTTTGTAAAATTATATCCCGATAATTCCTCGTCATCCGGCACTCTTAGTTTATTAGAAACCATCCGGATACCATCACCATATTTATAAGAAGTATTACTTAGTGTTATCGGGAGCTTCCCGGTTATATCAATTTTTCCGGTAATAGCTTTGAATAAAGCATTCTGGGAAACTTTGGAATCTCCATAACTGCATAAATAAGTTTTAACTTCAGGAATACTTGAAAGGATGTACGGATTACCAAGGCTCATCACAATGGTTGGTTTATTAAGCTTGTTAACCTTTTCAATAAAAGTGATATGGTTTTCCGGCAGATCAATTTCTCCACTGAATGATCTTACTTTTGTTATAACAGGAATTAATATCAGATCAGATTTCTGCGCAGACTTATAAGCTTCCTCGTATTCATCTTCATCACTGTTCCTGCCAAAGCCAAATTCCTCAAGCAATGGATATTCTTCTTTAAATAATTTAACGATATCATAATCGGGTTGTTTTTTCAGATCATTTAAAACAACACAAGTTACCTTGGAAAACTCCAGATCATTTACCGGTAGCAGGCAGTCATCATCTTTAACAAGAGTAATTGATTTATCTGCAATGTCCTGAGCAAGACGAATGTAAGCATTATTTGTTAACCTGTTCTCCAAACCTTCAACCTGAACAAATTTATTGTCATTCAGGTTAACCCATCTTTTAGCTGCAAGAATTTTTCTGACGCTGTAATCAATTCTCTCTTTGCTTATATCTCCGTTTTGTACTGCATCGTAAATCGCATTAATTGCATTCTCTTCGTCACCGGGAAAAAGCAGGCAGTCATTACCGGCTTTTACAGCATACACAGCAGCATCTGCATCAGAAAATTCATTGGTCACACCTTTCATATTAAGAGCATCAGTTACAATTAGTCCTCTGAATTTCAAATCATTTTTTAATAGGCCGGAAATAATATTTTCCGAAAGAGAAGAAGGAATACCGGAAGCATATTCATAAGCAGGCACTTCAAGATGACCTACCATAACAGACTTTACATCATTTTCAATTGCTTTCTTAAAGGGAACTAAATCATGTATTTCAAACTCTTCTTTGCTGTGTGTAAGCAATGGAAGTTTTTGGTGTGAGTCTGTAGAAGAAGACCCATGACCGGGGAAATGTTTTACAGTGGAGAGAATATGCTCTTCATTGCAGCCTTTTATAAACGCATCTGCCAACTTTGATGTTAATGCGGCATTATCAGAAAATGCCCTTATATTAATTATTGGATTATGGGGGTTATCATTAAGATCAACAGTAGGAGCATAATTCTGATGCACACCAATTAAGTTTGACTGACGTGAAGTAATTTTTCCCATCCAGTAAGCAAGGTTGGAATCATCTGCGGCAGCTACAGCCATATTGTAAGGAAATTCAAGACCATCCTTTAACCGCATTCCAAGCCCGCGCTCAAAGTCTGATGATATAAGCAATGGTACTTGTGCAGCTTCCTGTGCTTTGTTAGTAAGCCATACCTGGTCACTAATATTTCCTTCAAGAAAAAGTAGCCCGCCTACTTTTAAATCTTTAACAAGGTGAATAACTCTTTCATAATCTTTGGAAGTTGTATCCTGAGATTTTGCTTCTGCCCATGGAAAAACCATCTGAGCGCACTTCTCGAATAAAGTCATCTTGTTTAGAACTGAATCAACCCATTTAATTTCAGTTGCATTTAAGTTGAATACTGCAACAGCATCAGTATTGTCCAAAGTTGATTTGGATGGTAATATCCCGCTTTTACAAATGCTGAATGTAAACAAGGAAACAATTAATAAAAGCGGAACGTGTTTAATTATTTTCATAATTACTTCTTTTCATCTTCTTCTAATGGTATAAAGAATAATGTAACAATTCCCGGTATTCCCAGCAATATAGTGGTGATAAAAAACATTTGGTAACCCAAAGCCTGCTGAAGAACTCCGGCAATAAATCCTGGCAGCATCATACCAGCGGCCATTAAACCGGTAGAGATTGCATAGTGAGCAGTTTTATACTGGCTCTTGTTAGCAAGATACATCAGGTAAACCATGTAAGCAGTAAAACCAAATCCATATGAAAATTGTTCGAATGCAACAAATGGTGCAGCCAAGTATCCATCAGGGCGAACAAAGGTTAAAGTAACATAAACCATCATCGGTAACTGAATTATTAAAGCCATTGGCCATAAGCATTTTTTAAGTCCGTACTTCTTTATAATTAACCCGCCGACTATTCCGCCTGCAAGTAAACTTCCTACACCAATGGTCCCGTAAACAATACCAACCTGCTCAAGCAGTAATCCAAGTCCGCCTACTTCTGGTTTATCAACTAAAAACAATGGTGCAATTTTAATAAGAAATGCTTCACCGAACCGGTAAAGGAAAATAAATGCTAATATGATCCCAATCTTTTCTTGTTTAAAGTATGTAACGAATACATCTGTAAAAGCGCTTTTTGTTTTAGGAGCAGGTTTATCAATTTCCGGATAAGGAAGCATAAATCTATGGTAAACGAAAAGCAGAATATAAATACCAGCAGCAATACTAAATGAGATTGTCCAGCTGAAAACAACATTGTTCTGGTTTGTCGGATCAGCAGTGTTTGATAAAATCATACCTGCAAGCCAAACTAAAAATCCTTGTCCAAAGATCATCGATAATCTGTAGAATGTTGACCTGATGCCTACAAATCCAGCCTGGTTATCTTTATCAAGCGCTAAAAGATAAAATCCATCTGCTGCAATATCGTGTGTGGCAGAAACAAATGCACCTATAAAAAATGCAGCTAAAGAAAGGTAAAAGAAAATTGAAAAGTGAAGAGATAAAGCAACTGCTGCAAGGCAGAACGTCATTGCAAGTTGTGTAAATATAATCCAGTTTCTTTTTGTTGAATTAGTATCAACGACTGGACCCCAGAACATTTTAATTACCCAAGGCAGATAAAGCAAACTTGTCCATGCTGCTATTGTTGCATTATCAACCCCCATCTTTTTGTAAAGCAGGACAGAGACAGCATTAATTAAAATGTAAGGTGTGCCTTCGGCAAAATATAATGTTGGAATAAACGACCAGGGATTCCTGGTTGCGATTTTTTCTTTAGCCATTAATTTATAACTCCTCAAGTAATAGAATAAAATTCATCTAATAAAAATATATTTTGAAAATATTAACCTTTAATTTTTTCTTTAGCTAAAAAGATTGCTCCCATAGCAGGCGGGTAATCAGCTTCTTTTATATTTACATTTGGGGCGAACTTAACAACTTTCTCTTTAAACGTTCGGGCGAAAAAATTATCGGTTGTAATAAGGCTGCCAATAAGAGATAAATCCAAAACAGGGAGATTAAGCTTTTTAAGCATAGCGAGTATGTGAAGTACCAGTTCGTAGCTTTCATCTTCCACAATATGATGACAAACTTCATCACCCTGCTCAGCTGCCTGAATAACAAGCGGAGCAGCAGAAGCAATATCAAAATTGTTTTTGTAAACCTGGATAATTAATTCTTCCTGTGTTTTTATATCAAATTTTTCTGCCACAAGCTTTGCAAGTGTTGTCTTATGACCGCGTTCATCAAAATGCTTTCCCAGCATTGTAAGGCCCTGTCTTCCGATTGAATACCCGCTACCCTGATCGCCGAGAAATCTTCCGAATCCGCCGACCCTGTGAATTTTTCCTTCTGCATCTTTACCGAACATAATTGATCCGGTACCTGCAATCATTATACTTCCGGGTTTTCCGGAGAAAGCGCCCTCAAGTGCAATACGCGCATCGCTATCAACATAAAAATTAACTTTATAATTTTTAGCAGCGCAATATTCGGTAAATGCATTCTGAAGTCTGTCCGCATCAATTCTTCTGCCTGCACCGGTAGTACCTATTACTACGTAACCAAAATCTTCATATGTCGCATTTAATTTTTCTTTGCATTCTGAAATTAGTGAGTAAAGCGTTTCAGATACTTTTTCCGTGCCGATTATAAGAAAATTTGAAGGTCCGCCCGAGCATTTGTGTAGAATATTTCCATCAAGGTCTGTGGCAACGCAGGCTGTCTTGGTTCCACCTCCGTCCATTCCAATTAGGTATTTCATGTATAACTCCTCCTAGAGCAAGAAATGTTTTGCGCAAGATATGAAAAATTAGGAGAACTTTAAAAAAGAAAAGCCGCTGAAAAGCGGCTTAATAAGCAGATAGAAAAAATTTACATCTCTTTTTCAACAGTTAGGATTTTACCTTCCTGGAAAAGAGCACTCAGTTTATGTTCTTCTCTGATATAAACTATTCCGTCTTCACTATGTGGTTCACCTAAACGTGTATGGACAGATTTCAGACCACCAAGATATTTACGGGCATCACAAACGTAAACAAGATCTCCAACGTCAGCCTGCATTTTATGCATTTCTTTATTGGAGACATGAACAAGATCATCATTTCCTTCTTTTAATTTCCAGTTAACTTTTACAATTTCACCTTCGCGCTCATTTACTTTGCTTCCCTTGAAATATTCTTTCGCTTTTCTTATTGACCAGACTGTTAATCCTTCAGTATGAATATTTTTATCATAATGTATAAAGTAAGTTGCTGCCAAAGCTGAGGCTAAAGTTAGTATAACGGTTGCAGCAATTAACAATCCAAGTGAAGCAATATTAAACCAGATTGCAATTAATAGCACAACTGTTACTACAATTGCTGTAATAGAAATTTCTTTGTGGTTTCCGCTTTTCTTTATTTGCTTTACAATTTTTTCGAATAGTGGCTGCAGGTATGTTACTAAAACACCAAGTCCGACACAAACTAAAGTATTGTATAATGCACTTATATAAGAATACGGGTGTACCGGATCCATTGGGGTTCCGTGTGCAACAGGTGTAATTAAAATATCCGGGTAGCGTGCGCCAAGAATAATTAAAGATGAACCGCCAAGGAATGTAGCTAATACACCCGCCGGCGTAAATCTTTTCCAGAATACTCCCAGAAAGATTGCAGTAACTAATGGTGGAGTTAATGTTGAATGAAAATATCCATGTGCTTCATAAACTGTTGGGTAAGTTGAAAATGGAATTACTGCAAGTACACCAACTCCCGTAAATACCATTGAAGCAATTCTTGCGGCACTTAATTCTTTCTTAACAGCAACTTCTTCCTTTTCCACTTTTTTTCTAATAAGTTTCTTTAAAGGCCTGTGAACATCATTTATATAAACTGCGGCAATAGCGTTTATAAGTGAATCTACTGTTGATAATAATGCGGCAGTTAAAGATGCGATTACAAATCCGAAAACACCTTTGCTTGAGATTATATGTGTAACTGCGACAAACACCTCATCAGGATTTATATCCGGGCGAAGTGTAGGAGGAACCATCATTGTCATTGCTTTGCCAATCCAGCCTGCATTGCCAACAACAATTGCAGAAAGCGGGAGCATAAATAAAATATTAAACACAGCCGCTTTTCTACCTTCATTAACACTTTTAGCTGACATGAAACGCATTATTAATCCCATATTCATAAAGAGGAATCCTACTGAACCGGCAACCCCATCTTGCCAGAAAATTCCAACAAAATTAAAATCCGCTGGTTTATTAAAATCTGCAAGTGGCAACCTCCAGTCTGGTGGTAGCAAATGCCAGAATGCATCTAATCCACCCACATATGAAATTCCTAAAATGAAAATCAGAAATCCGGAGAAGAGTAAGATCAAACCCTGAATTAAATCTGTAAAGATAACGGCGGTTTGTCCTCCAAAAGTTGTGTAGATACCTGTTATTACAGCTATTGCAATTATTACTTTGAACATCGAAAGATGAATTGTAAATCCAAGTAAGCTAAACTCAGGAGGCAACAGCGGAGTAATAGTTTTACCAAGTGTAAGTAACCCAATTCCAAGATATCCGATCATATACATTAACTGGAAGATTGTTGCAATAAACCTTACGGTAGGACTAAATCTTCTCTCAAAATATTCAGGTATAGAACGGATTTTTGTATAAACTATTAAAGGCAGCCAACCAAACAAGAAGAATGGAGTAAAGAACCAATCGTTAAGGTAAGTCATTGTAGATGAAATACCATGTTCAAGTCCTTTTGCAGAGTATTTAATAAAGCTGTGGCTCCCAACTCCTGTTGCAACAATAGAAACAGTAATAAGCCACCAGGCAAATCTTCTGCCGCCAAAAAAGAAATCGTTTGTTGTTCTGTTATATTTACTAAAGTAACTTCCGAATAGCATTATTCCGACGAAGTACACTACCATAACTATCCAGTCTGTGGTAGTGCCCAGACTATGTAATGATTCAGCATTCATAAAAAAATATTACCAATATAAAGCGGCTATTATTAAAAGGGTGTGAATTATCATAAAGTAAATGAAACCAAATATTAAAACTTTAAACCAGTAACGATGGCTCTTTCTTTTCATATTTAGCGCATGGGATTTTCTTATAATGTAAATCCCGGTAAAGAAAAACAGACCACCAAAGGCGTATAAGTAAATAAATGGCAACCAGGAATGAGAAAAACTTGGCATAATACTCTGTCATTTTAAAAAAGTTGTTTCAAAATTAAGTAAGTACCCCTATAGTTGCAAACTAATTTTGATAGCTTTAATCCGGATTAAGAGCATTAAATGATGAAGTTATCGAATTGATTTAGTCGTTCTTTCATTGTGAACACCTTTTTGACAGATTCTTATTATTAAACCTTTATCCTTTATATTGTTTTGAAAAAACAATTTTTCGGTTATCTTTGCAGAAATCAGAAATTAAATATTCTGATATCTTCTTAAGCGGAAGGTTAAAAATGGAATGGTTAATAATAATTTTATGGCTCTCGATAATTAATGGATCTTTGGGGGGGCAGTACATTCTTAACTGGATGGGCAACCAGCCAAGGTTTGTTGGTGATAAACAGATTGGCGTTTCACCCGGAGTAATGACATGGTGGAGAGAATTATCAAAATTATTATGGGCTGTTATTGCTGTAAGTGTAGAAATAATTCGCGGGAAAAAATTAAAGTATTTATGGCCGGGTACTCTTTCTATTATAACAATAATTATTTGTGCTTTTACAGGTGTAATTGAAAATATTGGTTTCTTTTACTTACCGCGATATTATTCTCCGCATGTTTATGCTCCTTATGTTAATGTTTACCTGGCATTTCTTCCTTTTTTCGGAAAATTCCTTTTTAATGCGCCAATAAGAAAAGAACACTGGATAGGCATTGCTTTAGTAATTATCGGATTATCAATTCCACACATACCAAGAATTTTCTTTTCTTATACTGATCCTAAATCAGCATTGGATTTTACGGCTATCGTTTGGATTATAATCATAAATTGCTGCCTTTGTTCTCAGCAGGTATTTAATAATAAAACTGTGCAGACTGCAAATACCGGTGTAGGCCCAAACGCACTTGTAGTCTGGCGTGAAATCTGGAAAATGATTTTTATAAGTCTTGCTTTATTTATATTTCCTTTGATTGGTAATGCTTTCGATGTTCATGTTCCGGAGAGTGTTAAAGCAAAAGATATGGAAGTAAGAGTATTGGGCAAGTTAGATTATTCTCAAAAAGATTTTCTACTTAATCATTATGAAAAGAACGGGGAACAATATAAGCTAAAGAATGAACTGAATGAGACTGAAAAGGAAACGGTTAAAAATATTTTTTCATCGGTCAGCTATAACAGGTTCTTTTCTTTATTTGAAGGAAATATTTTTCCCAAAAACTGGTGGCCTATACTTTTTGTAGTTCTTGCCGGTTTAACAGGTTATATCTACAGTTTTGGATTTTTTAAACTTTCAAAATTTGCAGCACATTTCTGGGTGCCATATACAAATGCTTACCTTGCGTTTCTGCCGCTTGTAATGTTTTTGTTTGGTGAAACCGTTACAGGTTACCAGGTTGGCGGGGCTGTTGTAGTTACACTTGGATTGATGATTGGTGTTTCAGATTATAAGAGAAATAAAGTGACTGAAATAGTAAAAACCGGAAAAACGATTTAGATGCTTTTTTATCTGTTTTGTTTTCCTGTTAATAATTTCTTAACAATAAATTAACATTCGGTATCGATATCTTTTTGTAATTTTGGTTGATAAAACTTTAATCTCGAATTAAAATAATTGTTAAATGAAGGTAAAAGAAACCAAGATACAAACACAGAATCTAAATTTATTCTACGGCACCAAGCAAGCGTTAAAAGACATTTCATTAGATATAAGCACAAACAAAGTTACTGCCTTTATTGGACCTTCCGGTTGCGGAAAATCCACTTTTTTACGAACGCTGAACAGGATGAATGATTTGATTGAAGATGTTAAAATTAACGGTAATATTCTTATTGATAATTATAATATATACGAGAAGAATATTGATGTAGTCTCCTTGCGGAAAAAAGTTGGTATGGTGTTTCAAAAATCCAACCCATTCCCAAAATCCATTTACGAGAATCTTGTATACGGACCAAAGATTAATGGCATTAAGAATAAAAAAGTTCTTGATGAAATTGTTGAAAGAACATCCGTTCAGGCGGCAATATGGGACGAAGTTAAAGACAGGTTAAATGACAGCGCATTAAGTTTATCCGGCGGGCAGCAGCAAAGGCTTTGTATTGCACGTGCATTGGCTGTTGAACCGGAAATAATATTGATGGATGAACCTGCAAGCGCATTGGATCCTATATCAACTGCCAAAATTGAAGAACTTATCTTTGAGCTGAAAAAAAAATATACGATTGTGATTGTAACTCATAATATGCAGCAGGCTGCAAGAGTTAGTGATTTTACAGCTTTCTTTTATTTAGGCGAATTAATTGAATATGATAAGACTCTGAAAATGTTTACGAATCCCGCCAAGAAGCAGACTGAAGATTATGTAACCGGAAGATTCGGTTGAGAATTTAAAGGAGGAATATTGGAAAGACATTTTGAACAGCAGCTTGAAAAGCTTAAAACAAGAGTAATAAAAATGTGCAGTCTTGTTGATGAACAGGTCGAACTTTCGATAAGAGCAATAAGCGAACCTAATATTGAACTAGCACAACTTGTAATTGAAAGGGATAAAAAAGTTGATAAGTATGATCTTAAGATAGATAAGATTTGCCAAAAACTTCTTGCAATTACACAACCTGTTGCTACAGATTTAAGATTGATCATGTCCTCTCTTCTGATTAATAATAATCTTGAACGTATGGGAGATATAGCTGTAAATATCGCCTCTCAGGCTGCATACTTCAAAGAGAAACCAGAATTTATGAGTGAAATTAAGTTTGAAGAAGCTGCTAAAATGGTTATAAATATGGTTCGGTCATCAATCGACTCATTTGTAGATAAAAATGCGGTTATTGCAAAAAACGTTCTTAATATGGATGACCAGGTTGACCACCTTGTAAGTGAAAATTGTAAAAGCTTAATTGAAATAATGAAGCGAGATAAAAGCTCAATTGATCAGGCTATAAGACTTTACACAATAATGCATCAGCTCGAAAGACTTGGTGATCATTCAACGAATATAGCCGAATATGTTTACTTTATTGTTGAAGCCCAGGTTATAAAACACAGGTACGAAGAGATTCTCTGGAAAAAAGAAGATGAAGATTTAAACGATTAAGATTCAGGAGAACAAATTTAAAGGATATGTAGAATCTTCGGTTAACTGATGACCAGGGTAAACCTTTTTAACTTTATTCAAATAAGGCAAAAGCCAGCTTAACTGAACCGATACAATTATTTTTTGCGGGTGATTTTTTTCGGAATCAAAAGAGAATATTGGCTGAACAAGTTTACTTTCTTCAGAAATGAGCTTGTTAAAAAAGAATATTTCCTTTTCATATGCGGCATCTTTAATAATCTGGGAGATTAGCTCAAATAAGATAGGGTACTTTTCATCAACAGTTTCTTTTAATTTCAGATAAGAAAGTTTCTTTTTTATTAAATCTGTTCCTTCATCCTCAATCATATCTTTAAGTTCAGTCTTATATCTCTCAATCTCTAATTTAGTCACTTCATAAAAAATTTCTTCTTTTGATTTGAAATAGTGATAGAGAGTAGCTTTTCCCATTCTTAAATCCCTGGCAATTTCCTCCATAGTTGTTTTAACAAGACCGTGCCTCGAAAATCTTTTTTGGGCGGTTTTAATAATCTGACCTTTTTTAGGATTGTTTTTCATAATTGAGTTTTATGTTGGTACCAAAGATACAAAATTAAAGAATGAAATAGTTATTGCTTTTAAGGCTTTGTGTGCCTAAATTTGCAAGTCTTTTTTTAACATGGTATTCACAGGAGGCAAGTTAATATTATGGCTATGATGGCTAAAATGAGAAATTTAGCTCCCGCTTTTATAATAGCCGTTGGTGGAATTTTCGTCCTTTTTATGGTTATTTCCGACTCGCGAGTATTACAAATTTTTGGGCAACGTACCAACGATGTTGGTTCTGTTAATGGTAATCCAATTTCATATCAGCAATTTTCCGCACTGGTTGAACAGGCAAGACAACGTCAGAAAGAACAGACCGGTAAAGATATTGAAGAAGAGAGTATGGATGCTTTTAATGATCAGGTCTGGGATGCGCTTGTAACACAAGAGTTGATTAAGGAGCAAATTGAGAAATTCGATATTAAAGTTACAAACCAGGAAATAAATGATATTATTTTCGGCGCTAATCCACCCGACTTTTTAAAACGACAGTTTGTTGATTCGTTGGGAAGGTTCAACCGTCAGTTATATGAATCTACCTTACAGCAGCAAAAGAAAGAAGTTTTACTCGCTATTGAAGAACAGGTACGTCAAACCCGTTTGCAGGAAAAACTTCAGAATTATCTTTTTGGCAGTATAGCTGTCTCTGATGGTGAAGTTAAAAGAAGATTTATTGAGCAGAACACAAGAATGAATGTAAATTATGTCTTGATAGATGCTAACGCAGTTCCCGATAAAGATATTCAAATAAGTAATGAAGATATTAAAAAATATTATGACGATAACCTTGAGGATTATAAAGTTGAAGCCCAGAGAAAACTTAAATATGTTCTTTTCTCAAAAGCTCCAAACAGAGATGATTCAGCAAGCATAAAAAATAATCTTATCGCTGTTTTAAATAAAGCCAAGGATGATACAACTTCATTTAAAACTTATATTGATATTTATTCTGAACAACCTTACAAGAAGGACACTATAAAGCAGACAGAATTACCTGTTGAGGCAATTAATGCATTTGTAAATGCGGCTCCGGGTGCTTTAGTCGGTCCTTATGCAACCTTTGAAGGTTATGTTGTTTATAAAGTCTATGGCAAAGTACCGTCAAAAGAAACATCTGTAAGAGCATCACACATTCTTATTCCGTTTGGTTCTGATGAAACCAAGGCTTTGGCTGACGTAAACAGCATTTATGATCAATTAAAAAATGGTGCCGATTTTGCAAAACTTGCAAGAGAAAAATCGACTGACCATAACAGTGCTAAACAAGGCGGAGATGTAGGCTGGTTTGGTAAAGGAAGAATGGTTAAGGAATTTGAAGATGCATGCTTTAATGGACCTATCGGAGTTGTTCAAAAACCTGTTAAAACAAATTACGGGTACCATATTATTAAAGTTACGGGTAAATCAAGCAATGATTATATTGTTGAAAAATTAGTAAACAAAATTAAAGCTTCAGGTACTACTATAGAAAATGCACATACTGCTGCAAGTGATTTTATGTATCTTGCCGATAAGGGCGATTTTGAAAATGAAGCTAAAGTACAAAATCTTAAAGTTCAGGAAACACCGTTATTTGCAAAAGATGCAAGTTATATTCCTGGAATTGGCAGTAACAAAAATCTTGTTGACTGGGCGTTTGATTCTGACTTAAATGACCTTAGTGAAGTTTATAAAGTACCTGGTGGTTATATTGTTGCCTACGTTGCAGAAGTTGTTAAAGAAGGTGTAAAGAAATTTGAAGATGTTGAGAAAACAATTAAACCTTTGGCAACACGGGAAAAGAAATTTGAAATAGCAAAAGGAATTGCTGATAAAGTTTATTCTCAGTTAAAGAACGGATCTTTACAGATGGAGAATGCATCTTCGGTAAATCCGATTGTAAGATTTGATACTACCGGTAA
Source organism: Ignavibacteriales bacterium (assembly GCA_003599415.1). Taxonomy (GTDB): domain Bacteria; phylum Bacteroidota; class Ignavibacteria; order Ignavibacteriales; family SURF-24; genus SURF-24. The sequence goes on from QZKB01000030.1 coordinate 34,041, forward strand.
TTTCACACCTATGCAGACTCCGCCAAACATTGGCAGAGATTATGTCTTTGCTGATAAAGCAATGAAACAGGGACTGAATAAAATTTCCGAACCATTCAAAGGTCAAAGAGGTTATTTTATTATTAAAGTAGTTAAGCGAAATGATTTTGATAACTCGGCTTTCTCAATCCAGAAGAATTCATTGAGAACTTCAATGCTACAGGAAAAGAAATCTTATTTCTTTAACCAGTGGTTAATGCAGGTTAAGAAAGACGCTGATATCGAAGATAACAGGAGACTGTTCTACAGATAAGTTTAATGAATCTTATTCAAGCCGTGGCATTTAACCACGGCTTTTTTATTTTAAACTTTTGAACTTATTCACTGAATGAAGTATTTTTAAGTTAAAACTTGTAACGGTCTGATGAAGCAATTAACGGTAATATTATTATTCCTGGTATTAAGTATTAAACAGTTATATCCCCAATATGGGGGAAAAAGGTTTCTTGTTAATTTTAATGCGAACTATACTACCACAGCAAAAATATATTTAAACCCGTATTCGACTGATATTGACGTTAAAAACCGATCGCTTGGTGTTGAGGATATCTTTAGCCCATCAATTGATATCCGGTACCGGTTTACGGACGAAATCATCCTTGGACTTAATTCAGAATATATGAAATCTTCTGCCGATGCAGATATAGCCGCTATAGGTCCAGGCGGAACAGTATTAGTCCCTATTAAAGAAGGTTATAATTCAATTCCTATTGAATTCACAATATTTTATCTACTACCTTTTTCAACTGAATATTTTAAGTTCCAGATGGGTGGGGGAGCAGGATATTATTATGGTAGCAGATTCAAGGAATTTGGTGACGCATCCGTTAGTACCGTCAGCAGGGATTTTGCATTTGGAATTCATGTAATTACAAGCTGCGATTTTTTAATTAACGATTTCCTTTCTGTTAGAGGAGAAATGAAATTCCGTGACCCGGAATTTGAGTTAAGAAGTATGTATGAGAATACAAACGTTAACTATAAAGGAGTCGAGTTGAGAATTCCGAAAAAAGAATTTGATTCCAAAGTGAATGTTGATGGAATAACATTTACATTTGGGGTAGGTATTTCATTTTAATATTATTCCCGCGATGACAACAAAAATAATTTACTTGAATGGTTTTATGGCTTCCGGCAAAAGCACAATTGGACCAATATTAGCAAACACGCTCGGGTGGGATTTTTACGACCTTGATAAAGTAATTGAACACGAACATGGAAAATCTGTTTCAAAAATATTTGAAGAGAAAGGAGAAAAATATTTCAGGGAGAAAGAAACCGAGATGCTCTGTAAATTGTCTCAGAAATTAAGAAGTGTAATATCGTTAGGCGGTGGTACGGCATCAAGCAATAATAATCTTGATGTAATGAAGAAGACCGGAAAAATAATTTATTTAAAAGCCTCTCCCGAAGCACTGTTCCAAAGGTTACGTTTTAAAAATGACAGGCCGTTACTTAACCCGGATTCCGAAGATGAAGCAGGGGCTAAACTAAAATTAAGGATTGAAGAACTTCTTAATAAAAGAGCACCGTATTACGAACAAGCAGATATAATAATCGATACGGATCAATATCCGCTCGGTAAAACAGTAGATTTAATTGCGAAACAAATCATAAAGAGAATAAATGAAGAAAATTGAAGTTGAGTTGAAAGAAAAACCTTACCCGATTTTTATTGGAAAAAATATAATATCTCAGATATTACCTAAACAGATAAGTCAAAAATATTCAAAAATACTTATCATCTCAGATAAAAATGTCGCCGGTTTATATGGTAATGAATTAAATATCATCCTTAAAAAAACACGCAAACCGGTTTATTCCATCAATGTTGCTTCCGGTGAAAATTCAAAATCCTATTTGCAGGTAGAAAGAATTCATAAATTTTTATTAAAGAATAATTTTAACCGAGATTCTCTGATAGTTGGTTTTGGTGGAGGAGTTGTAGGTGACCTGGCTGGTTTTGTCGCTTCAACATATATGCGGGGTGTGGATTTTTGCCAGATTCCAACAACATTGCTGGCAATGGTTGATAGCTCTGTTGGCGGAAAAACAGGAATTAATTTGTCCGGTTCGAAAAATATTATTGGTTCATTCTATCAGCCTGTGTTTGTAATTGCAGAAACGAGTTTCCTGAAAACACTTGAAGAGGACGAATGGATTTGCGGCCTTGGTGAAATTCTTAAATACTCAATTATCGCTACGACCGGTTATTTCAATTTTGTCAAAAGAAACATAAAAAAGATTCTTGTGAGAGACGATAAAATTGTTGAGAGAATAGTATTTGAGTCGGTTAAAATAAAAGCGGCAGTAGTTAAACTTGATGAAAAGGAAGCCGGTCTAAGGAAGATTTTGAACCTTGGCCATACGTTTGGTCATGCAATTGAGAGTATTCTTAATTATAAAATAAAACATGGGGCAGCAGTTATCGCTGGACTTTTATTGATTGCAGACCTATCAAAAAGGGTAGGTATGCTTCAGGAAAAAGATTTTGTACAAATAAGTAACCTGCTGCAAGGTTTTACTTTTAATCATAGTCTGAAGAAATTAAGTACAGACGGAATGCTAAATCTTATGCTAAAGGACAAGAAGAGCCGCAATGATAAAATAAAGTTTGTTCTGATTAAGAAAATCGGTTATTTAGTTATTGATGCTGATGTAAACGAAATTTTGATTATAGAAACTTTGCAAAATGCCGGAGATATTCTTAAATAGGTCCGGCTCCTAAATTATTTTTTTCTCTAATTTTTGTTCATCTTAAGATATGCATTGTAAAATTTTGTGCAGAAATTTCTCACTCTTTTACTGTCATCAAACTTTGCAGCCTGCTTAACCATGTAGGCTCCTTTTGCGTTTCCGATTTTAATAAGTGATAAAGCTGCCTGTATTCTTGCACTTTCTTCCTTTTCGCTATGAAGCATTTTTATCAATGGCATCACAGCTCTTTCGGTTTTGTATTCACCAAGATAATATGCTGTACTTATTCTTAGTCCCAGATTATCGGATTTAAGACCTTCTAGCAAATTATCCTCTATTTTTTCAATACTTACGTTTGATTTTGTTTTTTCTGGTGAAGAAGCTTGTGTTGAGCCTGTTAGAATTAAAGTACAAATAATAACTGCCAGTAAACTGCTAATCGCTTTCATCTTTTTAATCCTTTCCTTTGTTAAAATTATTTAACTTACATGATGTATGACGGAATAGAAAAAGAAAAGTTGCACACCTTATCCAAACACAAATTTTGCTTAATTCCGATATGGAATTATTGAAATGGAATAATCGGTAAGGAATAAAGAAAAAGGAAGAAAAAAAAAATCACCAATTAGTTGAAAAATAAAAAGTAGTATTTTAACTCACCCCTCACGAATGAAACGACAAAAATCCCCTCTCTTGTAAGAGAGGGGAAAAACCTGCGATAGCAGTTTGGGGTGAGTTCTATTAAAAACAAATAATTGTTTTCTTCTTCTATGTCGGAATTTACAAATTTTACTTCAACTTTTTTATTGATTTTTTTTATTCGGGAAAAAGTTATATTTATCACATAAAAAAATAGCACTGGCATAAGGGAGTATTCGAGGGAAGTATTCTGTAACTCAGAAAAATTTTCAGAGATTAATTTGAAGACGACTCTTAAACATGTAATTCTAATAATATTTCTTAGCGCTTGCATTGCAAGTCTGAGTGATGTTACTTTTTTACATGCCGCCCAGAAAAAGCAAATACTCGTTTTAAATTCAGGTGAGTACGAAAACCTCTGGACTTCCGGAATTTTAAATAAACTCCGCAATAACTTCGTCTTCAATTATTCAAATTTTCAGCTCAACATTGAAAGCATTAATTTTAATGAGAACAAGAGTTGGATGGTAAACTACCAAAACTTTTCAGACTATCTTACAAAAAAATATACTGATGTAAAATTTGATTTAATAATCACTATTGGTGATGAAGCTTTATCATATACCGGGTATGTAAAAAGAAAAATATTTAAAGGAATCCCCGTTTTATTTTCCGGTGTCTACATGGTTGATACATCAGCTTTCAACCCAAAAAATGGATTTTCCGGAATAAGCACGAATATAAGTTTTCTTGAAACAATTCGGATGTATGTTTCTTTAACTCCGCAAAGAAAAAATCTGATTGTGCTTTTTGATAGTTCTCAAACCGGTAAGCTGAAAAGACAATTAATTTTGCCCGCTTTAAACAAACTTAAAAAAAAGAATTTTCAGATATCTCTTTTTGAAAATTTAACACTGGAAAGTTTTATTAATAAAATAAAAGCTAACCAGGATAGCAGTATTATATTCCTTGCGGGCAGGTTTAAAGATGAATTTAATTCATTCGGCAAACTTGATCTTTCTGCCGAGATTCTTTCTAAAAGATGCAACATTCCTATTTATAGTTTGCATAGTCAGCTGGTTAGAAATGGAATTGTTTCAGACAGGATTCCCAATGCCGGTTCAGATGGTGAATTGCTAACCACCGAAGCCGTTAAGATTCTACAGGGTACACCAATTGAACAAATCCCTACAATTTATTCAAGAAATTTAAGATACATTTTTGATTATAAAAGAATACGTGAATTTGATATTGATATTGAATCAATTCCGGCTAACAGCATTATACTTAACAGAGAGGATACTTTCTTAGAAAAATACCTTGGCTACCTGCTTTTTTTAGCGGGAATAATTGTCTCTTCAATTATAATTATAACACTGATTAAGAATATTAGAGGAAGAAAAAAGGCAGAAAAGATTTTAAAAGAGAGTGAGGAAAGATTTAAAGAAATTTATGAAAACTCAACCGTTGGAATCTACAGAACCACACCAGACGGAAAAGTGATGATGGCTAATCCTGCATTTATAAAAATTTTTGGTTATGATTCTTTTGAGATATTATCTATGCTTAACTTTGAAATTGAGTGCATACAGGCAGGATTTGACAGGGAAAAATTTAAAGCATGTCTTGAAAAGGAATCAATTATAAGAGACTATAACTACCCCTGGAAAAGACGAGACGGAACGACTGTATATCTTAAAGAAAACGCAAAAGTATATAGAAAAAGTGATGGATCAGTTTCTTACTATGAAGGAATAGTTGAAGATGTTACTGAACGTAAAAAAGCTGAAGATGCTCGCGCTGAATATATTGAGGAACTAAAACGAAGCAAGGAATTAATTGAAAAAAGTGCACGGGAATTAAAAGAACTTAACATGAAATTGTATAGTTCCGAAGAAAAGCTTAAGGAACTTAACCAAAGTAAAGATAAATTTTTCTCGCTTATTTCACACGATTTACGCAGCCCGTTAAATTCTGTGCTGGGCTTTACAGAAATTCTTGCCGAAAACCATGATGAATTAAGTAACGATGAAATTAAATCCTTTGCGGAAAATATTCATTCATTACTGAAAAATCTTTATAAGCTTATCGAAAATTTACTACAATGGTCTAGCCTGCAGACGGGCAGATTCGAATTTAATCCAATGAATATTAATATGCACCGGCTTTGCCGGGAGATTTTAGAATTATTAAGCGGTAATGCTGTAAAGAAAAGAATCTCACTGATAAATTTAATTCCGCCTGACCTTAATGTTTTTGCTGATGAGTTTATGATTTACTCGGTTTTGCAAAACTTAATATCTAATGCTATTAAGTATACAAATCCCGGTGGTAAAATTATTGTTAAGGCTGTAACAGATGACAAATACTCAACTATTACCATACAAGATAACGGAATTGGCATTTCATTAAAAGAACTTAATAATCTTTTTAGTATTGAATCAACATATTCTAAAACTGGTACGAATGGAGAAAGTGGTACTGGACTCGGATTAATTTTATGTAAAGAATTAATTGAACTGAATAAAGGTAACATTTGGGTTGAAAGCGAAGTTGGCAGGGGTTCCGATTTTATTTTTACAATACCTCTGTCCTCTGAAGAAAAAAAGATGTCTGAAAATGCAGTATAAATTTTTTAAAAAATTAAAAATAAAAACAAAGATTGCTTTAGCATTAACAACATTAATTGCTTTGGTCTCATTGTTCATCTATTTGTATTTCCCATATAGGCTGGAGAAAATTGCTTTTCAAAGGCTTACTGAAAGCTTTAGAATTACATCACTGATGACTGCCTACAGTATAAGTCCTTCTTTGTATTTTAATGATCAGTTCGGTTCAAAGGAATCAATTGATGCAGCAAAACTGAATTCTGATTTGGTTTACCTTGTGGTTAGGGATAATGATGAAAAGGTGTTTTGCAGCTACAATAAACAAGTTGCTGTAAAATCTCTGTATCTTGATGAAAAAGATTCTTATTCGTCCGATAAAAAGTATTTCAAAATTGTCACTCCTGTTATTCATAATAATGAAGTAATAGGAAAGTTATACCTCGGATTTTCACTTAATAATTATTATGATTCAATAAGAGAAAGCAGAATTGGTATTGGATTAACAAGCCTGGTAATATTTCTGATAGGAATATTTACAGTTTTTGCTGTCACCTCTTTAATTACAAGCCCATTGAAAAATCTTGTTAAAGTTGTAAGGCAAATAGCAGCAGGTGACCTGACTAAAAGAGCAATCATTAAATCGTCCGATGAACTTGGTGAACTGGCTATTAATTTCAATTCAATGGTGGATAATTTACATTTTGCTTATTCCGAATTAGAGCAAAGCAACAGGTTGCTTGAGGACAGAGTTGAGGAACGAACCGAACTTCTACAAAGAGAGGTTGACGAGCACAGAAATACAGTAGCAAAACTGAATATAAGTGAAGCTAAATCGAAAGCTTTATTAAACGCTGTGCCGGACTTAATGCTAGTCTTCGACAAAAACGGAAACTTCCTTGAATACAAATCAGAGTCGGAAGAAGAATTATTTTTTAAAACAAACTCACTTGTCGGCAAAAATGTTTTTGAAGTGCTGCCTGAATTCCTGGCAATCAAGACAATTAAGTATATCACTAAAACAATTTTAACCGGTGTAATTTCCGATTATGAATACCAGGTTGATTTTCAAGGCAAAACAAAATACTATGAATCGCGTTTTGTACTGAAAGGCAGCGATGAAGTACTTTCAATAGTACGCGATATAACCGATAGAAAAATTAATGAAGAAGCCCTGAAGGAAAGTGAAGCAAAATTCAGAGCACTTGCGGAAACAATTCCTTCTGCAATTATAATTTTTAATAATTCAAAATTCTTGTATGTTAATCCGGGTATGGTTAGGCTTACCGGTTATAGTATGCAGGAGTTACTGCAAATGGAATTATGGCAGCTTATTCATCCTGATTATCTTGAATCAGCAAAGGAAAACGAACGCCAAAGATTTATAAATGTTAATGAACCGGCGCGTTATGAACTGTGTATCCTTACAAAATCCGGAGAGTTACGCTGGGTAGATTTTGCAACCAAATTTATAGAGTACGAAGGAGTTACAGCATCAATTGGAAACGCAGTTGATATTACTGAAAGAAAGAATTATGAGAATGAACTAAGAAAACTTTACACTGCGGTTGAACAAAGTATTAACTCGATAATTATTACTGATATCAAAGGTAATATTGAATATGTGAATCCAAAGTTTATCGCGGTAACCGGGTATTCCTTTAAAGAAGTAAAGGGAAGAAATCCGAGGTTCCTGAAATCAGGGAACAAGTTACCTTCTGAATATAAAAATCTGTGGGATACAATTTTAGAAGGGAAGGAGTGGCATGGTGAGTTTTTAAATAAGAAAAAAAGTGGTCAGTTATTCTGGGAATCTGCCTCAATTTCGGGTATTAAAAATTCGGACGGAATAATAACTCATTTTCTTGCGTTCAAAGAAGACATTACCGTGCAGAAAACAATTGAAGATAAATTAATACAATCGGAAAAAGATTACCGCGGTCTGTTTGAAAATTCTCATGATTCTATTCTGGTGGTTGACCCTGAAAAAAATATTTTCCTTGATGTTAATTCACAAGCATGTAGTCTTTTTGATATTCCAAGAGAAGAATTTATAAATACTTCCTTTAACAACTTTGCCAGGGAACTGGATGAAAATATTTCTTCTTTTTGGACTAATAATCGCGGTTA
>QZKB01000077.1 GCA_003599415.1 Ignavibacteriales bacterium
CAGTTACTGTAACAGAATTTTCTTTATCAAGTTCTCTTTCAATAATGGTTTTCCATTGAAAGATATTATTTACATCAAGATTAATCTTATCTCCTTTCCTGGGGACATAAAGCGGTCCGTAATTATCTCTATTCCAGCGGCTTCCTGTTGGGAAAATATCGTTCATTACAAATCCATCCGGGTAAACCTGGTTATCAACATATTGGATATGCGGTGGTCGTGGAAATTCTTTCCCGTTAACAAACAAAACTTTATCGCGGATTTGAATTGTATCTCCTGGTAAACCAACACATCTCTTTACATATGTATTTACAATGTGAGGTTTGAATTCATCTCTGTCTCCGGGGTATTCAAAGACAACCACATCATATCTTTCGGGTTCGCGCAATGACGGAGTTGTAAAGTAGGGAAGCCGGATATCCGTAAATGGAATTGTTCTTGGTGAAGATGAACCATAAATAACTTTATTGATAAGTAGAAAATCACCAATCATAATTTCACTTTCCATAGAGCCGGTTGGTACTCTTGATGAACCTAAAAGGAAAGTTTGTAAAATCATCGCTCCAACAAATGCAAAAAAGAGATTTCCGATAAAGAATTTTGTTCTCTCCTTTGCAGAAAGTAATTCCTTCTTTTTTATTTCTTCAGCAGTTCTAATACCTAAAAATTTTTTAACACTTTTCTTCCAATTCATAAAAACCTTTTATGTTGAAAATCAATAAAACACATTTTTAGTCCCTTCCCCAAGGGAAGGGATTTAGGGATGGGCTATTCTTCAATCTGAAGTACGGCTAAAAATGCTTCCTGAGGAATCTCAACATTGCCGACCTGCTTCATCCTGCGTTTGCCTTCCTTTTGTTTCTCTAACAATTTTCTTTTACGGGTAATGTCGCCACCATAGCATTTGGCAAGGACATTTTTTCTTAATGCTTTTACATTTGCTCTTGAGATCACTTTTGTTCCAATTGCTGCCTGAATAGCAACTTCAAACATTTGACGGGGAATCAGGTCCTTAAGTTTTGAACAGACTTTAAGTCCCCAATCGTAGGATTTACTTCTGTGCACAATAAAAGAAAGAGCATCAACCTGCTCACTGTTCAATAAAATATCAAGCTTAACAAGGTCAGATTCCCGGTAACCGATAAATTCATAATCAAATGACGCATAACCGCGGCTCATAGATTTCAGCTTATCATAAAAATCAAAAATGATTTCCGATAGCGGGAATTCATATGTCAAATCTGCTCTTGTAGGATCAAGATAATTTGTGTTTTTGTATATACCACGCTTGTCCATAGAAAGTTTCATTAAATTTCCAACGTATTCACTAGGACAAACAATCTGAGCTTTAACATAAGGTTCTTCAATTTTATCAATCAATCCAACTTCAGGCATCTCTGCAGGATTATCAACAACTTTCATCTCTCCGCTTTTAAGGTAAACATAATATTCTACGTTGGGCAAAGTATTTATAATTGACTGGTTGTATTCTCGTTCAAGTCTCTCCTGAACAATTTCCATGTGAAGTAAACCAAGGAAACCACATCTGAATCCGAATCCCAACGCTGCTGAAGTTTCCGGAGAATAAATTAAAGCGGAATCATTTAACTTAAATTTATCTAATGCATCGCGTAAGTCTTCATAGTCATCTGAATTAGTTGGATAGATACCGCTGTAAACCATCGGCTTAACTTCTTTATAACCGGGTAATGGATTTTCCGCACCATTCTTTGCGTGAGTTATTGTATCACCAACTTTGGTATCGTGAACATCCTTAATTCCAGCAATTAAGTAGCCTACGTCTCCAGCCATTAATTCTTTGGTTTTAATCTTCTTCATTCCAAGGATGCCAACTTCTTCTGCAAGTAAGGTCTTATCATTGGCAAAAAATTTAAGCTGGTCTTTTTCCTTTAGAATACCGTGGAAAATTCTGATGTAAGCTACAGCTCCACGGTAGGCATCAAATATAGAGTCAAATATTAATGCTTGTAACGGCTCTTCCTTTTCACCAACGGGAGGAGGAATTCTCTTAACAATTGCTTCAAGAATTTCATCAATACCAATTCTTGCTTTTGCGCTTGCAAGCAAAATACTGCTCGCTTCGCAGCCGATCAAATCAACAATCTGGTGTGTAACAGTTTCTACCATTGCGCTTGGCAGATCAATTTTATTTATGACCGGAATTATTTCAAGACCAGCTTCAATAGCAAGATAAAGGTTACTTATGGTCTGAGCTTCAACACCCTGGGCAGCATCAACCACAAGCAAAGCGCCTTCACAGGCAGCAAGCGAGCGGGATACTTCATAAGAAAAATCTACGTGTCCCGGTGTATCAATTAAATTTAGTGTGTAATCTCTGCCATCAGATGCTTTATATTTCATCTGGATAGCATGAGATTTAATAGTTATTCCACGTTCACGTTCAAGGTCAAGGTCGTCAAGTACCTGGGCAACCAATTCGCGTTCAGAAACTGTTCCTGTACGGGCAAGAAGGCAATCGGCAATAGTAGATTTACCATGATCTATGTGTGCAATAATGCAGAAATTACGTATATGATCCATTCATTCCTTAAAATTTAGCATTCAAAATATACCGATAGAGGCAGGTAAATTCAATTAAAGAATATTAATTGAAAATATGGTATAAAAAGTGTTGTTTGTTAAATCTTAAAAATAAGTTGTAATAAAAAAAGTAGAAGATTATATTAAAATCCAGGGCAATTAAAAAAAATAAAAAAGGAGGGTATAATGAAAAATAGCATTACTGCTAAGTTTTTTCTGATTATTGTCTTCCTGTTTTTGTTGAATATAAATAATTCTACTGTAATCTTTGCACAGGGACCAATAATAGAGGTCGTTGAATTAGAGCAACTCAACCTGAGAAACATGCAACCGGAAATTATGTACTCACAATATGCATTGTTGACTCTTGGTTATTTACCTGCCGCTTTGAATTATTATTTAACCATAGGTATAGAAAGACCTGGAAACGGAACATTTTCAATGGTTATTCAGAATATGCTTCTTCCTTCTGCTGAATATATGGCTGAATTTCAATACCTGAGTATGAGGATATCATTACTCCAGCTTGGAGTAACCAATGGTGTACAATTACCTCCGGGTACATTTTTAAGGGTATATATTCATATGGATTCGTCTCCAATGCTTTTCCCATCTTCTCTGAATTTTTACAGAGAATTCAATCCTCTGCCTACATATGGAGATGATGATTCGGAGGGAATTGATTCACCAGTACCATCTGAAGAACCAATGATTACACAAAATACACCAGGAGAAGATTTCACTGCGGTTTCAAAACTTAACTATCGTGGTTGTCGTGTTCCTAACGTTGATCTTGATGACAGTGCTTATCCTGATAATGAAACTTATGCCGGGGATAAAAATGCTTGTGGTCCTGCTTCCGCTGCAAATAGTATGGCCTGGCTGCTTGATGTATATAAATCTGATCTGCATCTTGAAATGTCCGTTAGAGATATATTAACTGAACTTAGTGGTTACATGAAAAGAGAAAGAAATTCGGGTGTAACATTAAATCAGTTTATACAAGGGAAGTTAGATTTTATAAAAGCAAAAAAATTACCTATTAAAGTTAAATTCCAATCTGCGGATACGACAGGAAATATTTTTAGCAGTGATGGTTCAACTTATGCGGAAAATAAGAATGGCACGAATAAATATCCAACATGGGATTGGATTAAAGCTGAGTTAGATTCCGGTGAAGATGTTGAAGCTCATTACTACTGGTGGGATGGTGAAAAATGGAGAGGTCACGCAGTTGTACTTACTGGATATGATGAAACTTCAGGTGGAAAAAAAACACTGAAGTATAAGCACGATAGAAAACAAGGAGCATCCGGTGGACTTCAACAGGAACCTGCTAATATTTTAGTTGATGATTATGGGAGATTGGTATTTTATAATAACGGGCACAGGAAATATATCCGGCATGTAGTTTCAGAAAGTCCCGGTGATCCTTATACCCCTGTTGAAATGAGTTATTTTAGTGCAAAAATTATAAGCAATAAAGTTGAATTAGTATGGAAAACGATTACCGAAACAAATAACCGCGGATTTGGAATTGAGAAAAGTACCGATAAAATATCTTTTAATACTATAGGATTTGTTAATGGAAAAGGTACATCAAGTAATCCGCAGATTTATAACTATACAGATATAAATATTTCAGGAAGTAAAGTTTTTTATTATAGATTAAAACAGGTTGATTTTGACGGAACCTTTGAGTATTCACAATCAATTGAAGTTAGAAATAATCTTCCAGGTGAATATAACCTTCTCCAGAATTTTCCAAATCCGTTTAACCCAACTACAACAATAAACTTCAGCTTACCGGTTAAGTCTTTCGTGACACTTAAAGTATATAATGCTATAGGTAATGAAATTGCAGTTCTTGTAAATGAAGAAAAACCGGCAGGTTTTCATGAAGTAGTATTTAATGCTTTTGGAATAAGTAATGGTGTTTATTATTACCGGCTTCAAACTGGTGACTATTCTGTAATCAAAAAGATGATTCTGCTTAAATAATTTTTGCTAACGGACTAACTTTTAAGTTAGTCCGTTTTATGAAATATCATATCCTGCAATGCACTTCTATTTTTCTTAAATTTGTAAAAAACATTTTAAGAAGAAATGAAAAAACTATATCTGGTTCTAAGTTTATTTTTACTTGTCAGTTCCATTTTTGCTCAACCGTTTAAGTTTGCATGGCTTACAGATATTCACATTGGTTATCCCAAAGCTGATGAAGATCTGCGTACCATTGTAAATGATATTAACCGGCGTTCTGAAATTCAGTTTGTAATTGCTACAGGTGATATTGCTGAAAAGGGAAGGAATGATGAACTTGAGCTTGCCAAGAGGATTCTTGATAGCCTAAAAGTGAAATATTATATCATTCCGGGTAACCACGATACAAAATGGAGCGAGTCTGCCTGCTCAAAGTTTATTGAACTTTGGAAAGATGACAAGTTTACTTTTGAATTTAACGGAACAAAGTTTATCGGGCTTTGCAGCGGAATTCCCTGGCGCGGAGGCGGTGGACATATTTCACCTGAAGATTTAAAATGGATAGATGAAACGCTTAAGAACGTTTCGGATCAGCAGGAAATTATTTATTTCCAGCATCATCAATTGGATAGTGAGACTGATAACTGGTTTAAAGTTACAAACAGGTTAAGGAATTACAACATCGTTGCTGCATTAGTGGGTCACGGGCATGCTAATAAGTTTTATAACTTCAACGGAATGACTGGTATAATGGCAAGATCAACACTTAACCGCGGCGGTTCATGGGGTTATACTTTAGTTGAAAGCAAGACAGATTCATTATTGTTCTATGAAATAAATAAAGATAGCATTCCTATATCATGGGGAGGAATTAGCAAAATTAAAAAGAACGAAATTCCTGTGATTGATTCTTTGCAGTTTAAAAATTTTACGTCAGAGATAATATTTCAAAAAGAATTCAACCAGACATTCGTATCGGCACCTGTTGTATGGAATGAAAAGATTTATACTTGTTCAAGAAACGGTATAATTACCTGCTTTGATTTAAACGGGAAACAATTGTGGGAGTATAAAACTTTTGCAACAATATTCAGCAGACCAGTAATTAAAGGTAATATACTTGTTGCAGGAACTGTAACAGGTGATTTAATTACAATTGATGCTGAAACCGGAGAGCAGATTCAAACCATTGGACTTGGTGAATTGATTACTTCTCAACTTGTTACGTTCCCATATAACGGTTCAAAGCTTTTAATGACCGGGCAGAAACCAAAAACCTGTATCCTTGTTGGTACCGCATCCGGAAAATTATTTTGTTATGATTTGGAAACTCTTGAACCTTTGTGGTCCAATGATGTTTCTAAAGGTATGATTGAAACACGTCCGTTAGTAATTGAGAATAAAATTATTTACAATAGCTGGGATGGAATTGTTTACTGTGTTGATGCCCGCTCCGGTGTTTTAATCTGGAAGTGGAGCGAGAATAAGAATTTCTATTATTCAAATGCTGCCTGCGTTCCTGTTACAGATGGTAAGAACGTTTTTGTAACATCTCCTGATAAATCGGTTTCGGCTATTGATCTTTTACAGGGAAGAACTGTATGGAGAAAAACAAATTATAACAGCTGGGAATCAATTGGAATAAGCCGGGATAAAAAATTATTGTTGATTAAAACGATGAAAGATAAATTCATTTTTGTAAACGCCAAAGATGGAAGTATAAATAAAGAAGTAGAAATTAAATTTGATATTGATACAATGCCGGTTGAATTAGAGGAGAATAATAGTAATGTTGTTTTTGGACTTGAAAATGGTCTTGTCTATAATATTAAAATGAAAAACTATAACACAGATAAGTTATTTTATATGGGTACATCAAGAGTATTATCTGTTCAGAATGTAAAGGAGAATATTTATTGCTCGCTGAATATGGACGGTACCTTTGTGATTTTTAAATTACTTTGATTTGTACTGTAGTCTGTTACACAAAGTATCCCAAAGTACACACAAAGTATCACTAAAAAGGATTATGATGAGAAATTTCGATGGCTATATTTTTGATATTGACGGGACTTTAACATCAACCAATGAATTGATTTTTAGCTCATTCAATTACGTTACAGAGAAATATATTAACAGAACTTTTACACTGGGTGAATTGATTGATTTCTTTGGACCACCGGAAGAAGCAATTCTGAAGGACCTGACAGGTGACAGGTTTGAAGAAGCAAGAAAAGATTATTTCGAATATTATAATGAGCACCATAACCGGCTGGCTGATCTTTATCCTGGAATAAAGGAAGTATTAAAAATCATTAAAGACGCCGGGGTTAAGCTTGGGATCTTTACTGGTAAAGGCCGCGAGGCTGCTACAATTACATTAAAGCTGCTTAACATTTATAATTATTTTGATCTGATTGTCACGGGTGATGATGTTAATATTTATAAACCGGATCCTGACGGCATCTTCAGGTTTATTAATGAATTTAATCTGTCCAACGAAAAGGTTATACTGTTTGGTGATTCACCTGCAGATATCAAGGCAGCGCGCTCGGCAGGAATTAAAATAGGTTCTGTTGTTTGGGATAGCTACGCAAAGGATACGGTGCTTGCAATGAAAAGTGATTATGTGTTTCATACAGTTGAAGAGATGAAAGAATTTGTAATGGGAAATATCTGATGAAAAATATTTTCATAAATATAAATGTTATTATGTTTTTGTATACTAATCGGTGAGTTTTTTTATTTAGTTTTATAAGGTAGATTATGAAAAAAACTGTTTCTGAAACGCGGAAATACCGGCTTGATATGAATGAGAAAATTCTTAACTCCGGTTTCCGGGATTTTAATAAATTCTTTGCATTAGATAACAAAGCTTATATTGATGGAGCGTTGAATGCAAAGACTAAAGAACTAATGGGTTTGGTTGCATCAATGGTTTTGCGATGTAACGATTGCATCTTTTATCATATCGATCGGTCGGTTCAGGAAGGCGCAACAAGACAGGAATTTTACGAATCATTTAATATTGCTTTAATAGTCGGAGGCTCTATTGTTATCCCTCATTTGCGCTATGCAATGGAAGTGCTTGATGAATTGTTAGCCGGTAATGAAGTATGACTTCTGAATTCAATTCCTTAATAAACATAAAAAATACTATTGAATATGATTAAAACACTTTTGATTCCGCACAAAATTGTAACCGTAAATTCCAAAGATGAAATCCTTACAAACCATGCGGTTGAAATTGAAGACCGGTTTATCAGGTCAATTATTAATTTGAAAGATATTGACCTTGAAAATTATGACGGGGTAGTCGTTCGTTATCCTAACTATACTTTAATCCCGGGTTTTGTTCAGACGCATATTCATCTATGCCAGACTTTATTCCGCGGTTTGGCTGATGATCTTGAATTGCTTGACTGGCTTCAGCAAAGAATTTTTCCGTATGAAAATGCTCACAGCAAAGAATCATTAAGGATATCCGCTAAGCTTGGGATTAATGAACTACAAACAGGAGGTACAACAACTATTCTTGATATGGGTACGATAAGACATCATGAGCAGGTGATGGAAGAACTGATTTCCTCAGGTATGCGTGCGATATCCGGGAAATGTATGGTTGATGAAAATGACCTGATGCCGCAGTTTAAGGAATCAATAAAAGATTCAATTAATTCCTCTGTTGAACTTGCCAATGAATTTCATAATTCCGCCGAAGGAAGAGTGAAATATGGTTTTGCTCCAAGATTTGTCCTTTCCTGTTCAGAAAAATTATTGAAAGAAACAGTTGAATTAACTAATCAGTTTGAAGGAAGTGTTTATCATACTCATTCGTCAGAAAATAAAAATGAAGTTGCTGAGGTGAGAAGAAAATTTTCTAAGGAGAACATTGATTATTTTAATTCCATCGGAGTGCTAGGTAATAACACTGTACTTGCTCATTGCATTCACACAAATGAAAATGAAATTAATCTGCTGAAACATACCGGTACAAAGATTTCACATTGTCCTTCTTCCAATTTGAAATTAGGTTCCGGCATTGCAAATATTCCTGAATATATAAAGAGAGGCATCAGCGTTTCACTTGGAGCGGATGGTGCGCCGTGCAATAATAATTTAAGTGCATTTACGGAAATGAGGTTGGCAGCACTTATTCAAAAACCTTTATATGGTCCAACGGCAATGGATGCTAAGACAGTATTCAAACTTGCAACAATTGAAGGCGCTAAAGCTCTTCATCTTGAAGAAGAAATTGGAAGTGTTGAAGCCGGTAAAAAAGCGGATTTGGTACTTATTGATCTTGAAACTCCAACAAATTCTTTGGACCCGGCAGATGATTTAACTTATTCCAATATTGTTTATACTGCTTCCAAGGAAAACGTGAAAGCAGTTATGATTGACGGTGAATGGGTAGTTAAAAATGGCGAGTCGTTGGTTTATGACCCAAACGAATTGGTAAGCGAAGGAAGAACAGAATTACATAATCTTATTGACAGAGTATAATATTTCCACAAAACATTAAATTCCACATTCAAACGAAAGGGAAAGGAATAATAACAGCAATGAAAAAATTGATTTTTGCTTCCGGCAACAAAGGTAAAGTTGAAGAAGTAAAAAAAATATTTGAAAATGATAAATATGAAATTATCTCGCTGCACGATTTGGACAATGCGCCTGAGATTGTTGAAGATGGAGATACATTCGAAGCAAACGCGAGAATAAAAGCTGAAATCATATTTAATAAATTTGGATTGCCAACGATTGCGGATGATTCCGGTTTGGCAGTTGAACAATTAGATGGAGCACCTGGTGTTTATTCCGCCCGTTACGCTTTTGAAGGATGTACCTATGATGATAACAATAAAAAGTTATTGACTGAATTAAAAAATTTACCTGAACCTCATATTGCTAAATTTGTCTGCTGTGCCGTCTATCTTGACGAGAAAAATTATCTGTCATCTATTGGAGAAGTGCATGGTAAGATAATTAAAGAAAGAAGGGGAACAATGGGATTTGGTTATGATCCGATTTTTTTGCCGGATAATTTTGAAAAAACACTTGCAGAGCTTAACTTAGAAGAGAAAAATAGTATCAGTCATCGTTCTGTAGCATTTAATAAATTAAAAAAACAAATTCTTGTAGCAGAGAGGAAAAGATGAAAAAAATTAAATTGTTAATTGCTTTATCTGTATTTGCTTTTATGTTCAGTTCCTGTAGTAAAGATGAAGGAACAGCTTCAGATAATGCGAACCAGGTACAGGCACAAAAATATTACCCGGGAGCTGTAGGAACTAGTTATAATTATAATGTGACATTTGTAAATGGTGGCGGTCAGTCAAAACAAGGTTTGCGATATGTCCGGTTTACAAACCAGACACAATTAGGGAGCACAACATATTTCGTTCAATCTAATAGAATGATCTTTAGTGATGATTCTACTGTTTCAACTTCATACTTTAGAAAAACTGACGGAGGAGTTTACTTCTTTGTGGATACAACAGGACTTTCTAATTTTATCCCTGATTCACTTCGTTCTGTACTAACGGTTGAAATTGATAAAGAGCAGAATATTTTCAATTCCACGCTGGATAAGAATTATCCCTGGAAAGTTTATAAAATGAATGTTAAATACAGCAACATAACATTCTCAATCATTGATGTAACCGCAAGCTACCTTGGAAGCGAAGATGTTGTTTTGGGACTTAATACCGGTAATGTAACCAAGACTGCCGAAAAGGTTAAATATTTATTAACATTAAGCATACCTGATATTACTGGAACGGGCAGTTCAAAGTCAGGTAAGTTTACTGCTTATGGCTGGTATGTAAAAGATCTTGGTGTTGTTAAGTGGGATGGAAATGTTACTGTGTTAAATGCCGTTAGCGGGAACTCAATCGATTTTGATGATACAACAAATACTATGACCCAGGTTATTTCGTCTTATGATATCAAATAGCGTAGAGTAAGATTAGGAGTAAGAGCAAGATTTATTTAGTTATTTCTGCTCTTACTCTTTCTCTTAATCTTAATCTTGTTCATTTTGTCGCAATAACTACCTGTACTATTCCAAATGTAAGTGATTTTGTATCTACCTTACTAAAGTCAGCTTGCTCTAACAATTCCTTAAGATTTATTTTTTCATCAAACTCGTGGACTGATTCCGGCAGGTAAATATAAGCTTCCTTGTCTCTGGAAATTAAATTTCCGATCAACGGAAGAATACGTGTAAAATAAAATTTGTACAGAACTTTAAAGAAAATATTTTTTGGAAGTCTGAATTCAAGTATTGTAACTTTTCCGTTCGGCTTCAAAACACTTCTAAATGAACTGAAAGCTTTGGGAATGTCATAGAAATTTCTTACACCAAAAGCTACCGTTATATTTGTAAAAGATGAGTCTTTAAATGGCAGAAATTCAGCTACCATTTCAACGGAACATCCTTTTATCCATTCTGCTTTTGAATTAAATAACTTAAGCATTTTGTATGATAAATCTGCTCCGTAAATATTTTTAACTCCGGCATTATGTGCGGTAATTGCAAAGTCACCTGTTCCGCAGGCAACATCAAGAAGAATGGAATTCTCATTCATACCTGAATATTTTATTGCCTTCCTTCGCCAGTAATAATCGGTCCCAAAACTTAAAAGGTGATTAAGGAAATCGTACCTGTAGGCAATTGAATCAAAAATTCTTTTAACTTGTTTTTTCTTTTCGCTCATTAATTTTCTCTCACTTGCAATTCATATTGCGAATAATTAATTTCTGACAGTACAAATGGAGAGAGAAATGAATAAATATCTGGCAGCGATTCACGAAAACGTCTGTTCAGTTTGTGTTGATTCTTCGGAAGCCGGGAATTGTTTATTAACCGATAACGAGGTATGTGCCGTTGAAAAATATTTACCGGAAATTGTCGAAATTGTTCATTCTGTCCAAAGCGAAAATATAAATGATTACATTGAAGCGCTGCATGATCAGTTATGCTCTCATTGCCGTGCACAGGATTCCGGGAATTATTGTGAATTACGTGAAGATGTAAATTGTGCATTGGACAGATATTTCCCGTTAATTGTTGAAGTAATCCACAGGGTGGATAAATCTACTGTAGCTTAGATAATTTATATTCATTTAATCCTTTAAATCTCTGCCAGAAATTGAATATATAATTTCCCGTCCACATTGTAATAATCATAAAAACCAGGCCGCCAACCAAATCAATAAAGTAATGGTATCTCAAATATAAAGTTGAAAATATTAAAAGCAATCCATCCGGAATTATAAAATATCTGGATTTAACATTAAGCTTATAAGCAACATACATTACAATCAGAGTCATCTGTGTATGCCCGCTTGGAAAAACATCTCTTTGAACAAGTTCGGCAGGATTCAATGTTCCATTTGGGATTGATTCACCGAGATTTGTAACTTCACGAAGTAAGTTAGTGATGAATAATCCCGGTAGTTCGGAATCAGTTGCAGCAAAATCATGCAAAGTAAAACGCGGACCAACTGCAGGCACAAGGAAATACCCGATGTAAGAAAGAAAGAATCCATAGACTACACAGAAAGCCATATACTCAAGCTCAATCCATTTCTTTTTTAACACAAGATTAATACCCAGGATTACCGGAAGGAAATAAAAGGTTGCATAAACAATCTGTAAAAGTTCTGTTAGAACAGGATGAGCAAATTTATATAAAACTACTGTAGGATCTGCTCCAAAAATAAACCTGTCAATGGCAATTAAGGTCTGGTCATAATCAATATTTCTGATGGGCTTAACCATCAGGTAAAGTTCTTTAAATGTAAACAGGATCAAAGGGACTAAGTAGAAATAATGAGCATACATCCAGCCTTTTCCTGGTTTGCTGTTATGCTGCTTTGCAAGATAGAATACAAGACTAATCACACCGGAATTAATAATTATAAGCAGATACCAGCCTGTAATTCTTTCGTAAAAAATAAGATTAAGAAAAGACAGGAAGAGGAAAAAGCACACTACAGATAAATCCGTAGCATTAAGTAATTTAAAGAGCGATTTCAGAAATTTCATTAGTTAAAATAGAATAGAGTTATTAAAGAAAAATAAATTATTAAACCGATTATATCATTTGTAGTGGCTACAAACGGACCGGTTGATATTGCAGGATCAATGTTAAATTTCTTTAGTATTAGCGGAACAATTGCACCGATCATAGTTGCATTTATCATAATTATTATAAGCGATACAGAAAGTATAAGTGAAAATCTTAAACCACTGTGCCAGAAAAATAAGGTCGCAGTTAATAAGACAGCACCGCATGCTAGTCCGTTAAACAATGCGACTTTAAACTCTTTAGTTAATCTTTTAAAACTCTGACCGAGCCAGATATCACCGGTAGCTAAACCTCTTACTACTACAATTGCAGATTGTGTTCCGGAGCTGCCGCCCATTGCCATAACAATTGGGATAAAGATGCCTGCTATATAAATTTGTTCTATTGTTGCCTGAAAAGAAGAGAGAACGCTCGCACTAACCAGTTCTCCTATAAGAGATACCATTAGCCATGGCAGTCTGTTTCTGGAAATAGTAAGTGCAGAGTCACTAACTTCTTCCTCTTCAGTTAAACCTGCAAGTTTCTGGATATCTTCAGCTGCTTCCTCATGGATTACATCAACAACGTCATCAATTGTGATTCTACCAAGCATTATCCTGTTTTCATCTACAACCGGAATAGATATCAAATCATATTTTTCCATCATCTGTGCTACTTGTTCCTGATCTGTATCCGGCGTAACAAATATCAGATCCTCCTCGATAATACTAGAAATGCTTTTTTCAAGTGGATTAATGAGCAAAGCTTTAAGAAGTATAGTCCCGAGTAATTTTCCTGAATCGCTTAAAACATATAACTGATAAATATGGTCTATATCTTCTGAGTATTTTCTGATTTCTTCAATCGCGTCTTTTACTGTAGAGTGTTCACTTATTGAAATGAAATCGCTGCTCATTATACCGCCGGCAGAATCCTCGGGGTATTTTAATAATTCCTTTACGTCTTCCGAATCTTCACGTTCAAGATTTTCAAGAACTTCTTCTGCAATCTCATCCGGTAATTCAGCAACAATATCTGTAGCATCATCCAGTTCAAGTTCATCAACAATATCAGTTATCTTGCTTGTTTCAGTCTCTTCAAGTACTGCTTCCCTGATATTCTCGTCTACTTCAATTATAACTTCACTTGCGGTTTCAGTATCAAGCAGATGAAATATATAAATAGCATCTTCTGTTGAAAGATGATTCATCAACTCGGCTATGTCAGCGGGATGGAGATCGTAGATAATATTAAGAAGGCTTTGGGAAGATTTGCTTGAAATTAAATCTGATATATCTTCAAGAAGTGCTTTATCAATTTGGATTAAGCTTCTTACATTGATTTTTTTATTCACCTGATTCAAGTTTTTTCTCCCGTATAAATTGGGTTAGTTGGATGAATTCATTTAAATCAAGTTGTTCTGCCCGTAATGATAAATCGATGCCACAGTCTGTAAAATCAAGTCGTCCAAATATACTATTATTTAACGAATTCTTTAAGGTTTTTCTTCTGTTGCCAAAACATGCTTTTACAGTTCTGATGAACAGCGCATTAAATTCAACATCAGTTAAACTTTTATTAAAATGAAGATGAACAATTGCAGAATTAACATTTGGTTTAGGATAAAAGACATTAGGCGATACTTTAAAACACAAATCAACTTTTGCAAAGTAGTTTAATACAACAGCAAGAATGCCATAATCCTTCGTACCTTTCTTTCCGGTCATTCTTAATGCAACCTCATTCTGTACCATTAAAACCGTATCATTTATACTCTCAAGATTATGAAATAGTTTGAAAAGAATGGGGGAGGTTAGGTTATAAGGAATATTGCCCACTATTCTTAATTTACTGCCAACTTGTTTAGAAATTTCAGTAAGATTTAACTCAAGAAAATCCTCATTAAGAATTTTAATTTTGCTTAACTCGCTGCTAAGATTTTCAACTACACGCTTGTCTATTTCTACGGCAATAATATTTTTAGTTCTTTCATAAAGAAAGCGGGTTAATGCTCCCTGACCGGGTCCAATTTCAACTATCCATTCATTTTCTAGCGGATTAATCTCATTTGCAATTTTACCAAGTATATTCTTGTCAACAAGGTAATTCTGCCCGAACCTTTTAAGAGGTTTGATATCTTTATTCAGTTTTTTATTTGTCAATGATTTTAATCCTGAATTTTGATTTTTCTCTTTTGCTTAAATTTTTATTCTTATTTATATTCTGATGGAAATATAACTATTAATCTACAAATTAAAGGACCCGCATATGAAAAAAATATTTTACTTCTTTTTATTTTTAGTGCTGGTTGGTTCCTATAGCCAATTACAAGCACAATCCTGCGACATTCTTTATTTTTGTGTAAGCTATGACGGTAAAGAAGTTGATTGTAGTGATCGTTTCTACGCCGGCAAACTTACTGTAATGGCTCGTCTTGCTAAAGAAATTTATTATACTAAAGTCACAGTTCAATTGGATAAATATAATCCACGAGAGGGGAAATTCGAGTATTATAAAGAATACCCGTTTGATACCGAATCCGATATGACTTATATATATTTCCCGGGTGTAGAATTTAGCGATAAAGGATTTTACAGGGTTTTCCTTTTAGACCCAAACAAAAATACAATTACAAGCGCACTCGTTGAAATAATTTAAATACCGGAACTTGCTTGTGTTTAATGGCGGTAAAAGAAAATATACCGCCATTGATTTAATACATACTGTTACTTTATTTTTGAATTAGAATAAATTAAGGAAAATATGGTGAGCAAAAACTATTTAATCTCAGTAGATTTTGGCGGGACCAAGATTCTAACAGCACTTTTGGATTCGAAACATAAAATTATTGCAAGGTTAAAAGTAGCTACTGATGCAAGCAGGGGAAAAATGTTTATGGTTAAAACGCTTGCCGGAGCAATTCAAAAGTTATTAGAAGAATCTAAACTTAAAGAAACAGACATAAAAGCGATTTGCATTGGTATTCCGGGTTCTGTCAATCCTTATACAGGCGAAATTGGTACTGCTCCAAATCTTGGAATAACAAATTTTAATTTCAGGGAGGCTATTGCAAAATATTTTTCTATTCCTGTTTTAATTGAAAATGATGTTAATCTTGGCGCACTCGGTGTAGTGAACTTTGAATTGAAAGGGCAGGGTAAGAACTCAATGTTTGTTTTTGTTGGTACAGGAATAGGCGGTGCTTTATTCTTTGACGGAAAGATTTACAGAGGTACAAATAATTTTGCCGGTGAAATTGGTCATATGATTGTACAACCTAATGGTCCTTTATGCGGATGCGGAAAAAAGGGTTGCTTTGAGGCTTTGGCTGGCAGGCTTGCCATAGTAAGAGAAATTAAAAAAGAACTAAAGAAAAAGCCGAAGGGAGTGCTTAAACAATATGCAACCGGCAAAAAGCCGATTAAAAGCAAGGCACTTGCTTTGGCTGTAAAGAAAAGAGACCCGATTGCATTAAAACATATTGATAATGCTTGTCATACAATCGGTCAGACTTTGGCTAATATTACCACGTTGCTTAATCTTGATCTAATAGTTTTAGGCGGTGGTGTAATTGAAGCTGTAGGTAAATATATGCTTCCAAAAATAAAATCCTCATTCAAAGAATTTGTTATGAAAGATTCCGGTAGGAATATTAAAATAATAAATACTGCATTAGGTGATGATGCGGCAATTTACGGCGGTATTGCATTAGCAGATGAATTTAAAGATATGCTTGAAAAATAATCTGTGTAAAAATTTAAGATGATTTTTCGGACGGACAAGCAAATCAGCTAAAGTTTTATTTCTTCGCTCTCAAATGATTTATTAATTGCTTCAAGCTTTTCGGTATGGTCTGTCCATATATTAAAAACTTTATCAAGTTCATTTTTGGATTTAACATAATCCGAGTTCTTTTCTTTTGCCAACACCGGATTAGAATATACTGTTTCTTCGCTAAGTTCTTTTTCCAAGACAGAAATTCTTGATTCAAGTTCGGCTATTTGTTTTTCATATGTCGCAATTTCTTTTATTAAATCTTTCGTGGCATTGTATTTTTGCTGTCTTACAAGAGCTTCATTCCTTTTCTGCTCCTTACGTGTTTGCTGGTAATTCGGTTGGGTTAATTCGGATTCATTCGTTTTCTGTTTTTCTATATTCTCTTTTCGTTTATCAAGATAATACTCTATTCCGCCTGAATAAAACTGAACACACTTTTCTCGAATTTCAAATACCTTGTTTACAATGGGTTTAAGAAAATCAACATCATGAGAAACAAGAACAAGCGTTCCCTTAAAATCAATTAAGGCTTTTTGTAAAACAAGTTTAGATGAATAGTCAAGGTGGTTTGTCGGTTCATCAAGAACAATAAGGTTAGCTTTAGTTAAAAGGATTTTAGCAAGAGCCACACGGCTTTTTTCGCCACCGGAAAGCACCTGGATTTTTTTAAATACATCATCACCGGAAAAAAGGAAAGAACCAAGTATAGACCTAAGCTGGGCAATAGTTTTATTCTCACCTATATCTTCCACAGATTGCAAGATATCTTTTTCGGGATCAAGATTATCTGCCACTTCCTGGGCATAGTAAGAGAGAATTGTATTGTGACCAAGTATTTTTTTACCTGAATCAAAATCAATAACACCTGCAATAATTTTAGCAAGAGTGGATTTACCCGCACCGTTAGGGCCAATAAATGCAACCTTATCGTTTCTGTCTAATTGAAAATTCAATTCATCAAATACAACATTGTTACCGTAGGCTTTCTTGATATTTTTCAATTCAATAGGTATTACTCCGCTTGATGGCGGTTCAGGGAATTTAAGATTAATTTCTTCTTCATAATCCGGCAGTTCAATCAGATCAATCTTTTCAAGTTGCTTCACCCTGCTTTGAACCTGGCGTGCTTTTGTGCTTTTATACCTGAACCGCTCAATAAATTTTTCTGTCTCCTTAATTTTTTTCTGTTGCAGAAAATACTGGTGTTCAAGTTGCGTATCTCTTTCTTCCTTGTATTTAAGGAAGGCTTCATAATTACCATTAAAGAAAAATACTTTATGAAGGTAAAGTTCAACTGTCTTTTCGGTAACCCTGTTTACAAATCGCCTGTCGTGGGAAATTATAACCAAGGCACCTTCAAAATTCTGGAGGTACTCGGTCAGCCATTCCAATGAATCTATATCAAGGTGATTTGTTGGCTCATCAAGCAGAAGCAAATTATGATTGGCAAGAAGTAATTTTGCAAGTGCAATTCTCATCTGCCAGCCGCCTGAGAATTCTTCTGTAAGTTTCCGGAACTCAGCTTCTTTAAAACCAAGTCCATTTAAAACTTTTTCAATCTCGGCATCAATACCATAATAACCAATATCCTCCTGCCGGTGATGAATTGCTCCTAACTGATATATCAATTCATCTCTTTCGTCATCCGTAATCTCGTTTGCTAAAAGTTCTGTAATTTCTTTTTCACGGATTGCTAATTCATTTATTGTAACAAGTGAAGATTTAACCTCATCAAAAAGAGGTTTACCGGAATGAGAAATAATTTCCTGTGGTAGGTACCCGATCGAAATAGATTTTTGCTTTAAAATTTTCCCCGTTTCAGCTTGCTGAATTCCATAAATAATTTTAAGCAGAGTAGTTTTACCTGCGCCATTAGCGCCAACAAGAGAAAGCCTGTCTTTTGAATTTATTCTTAGATTAATATCCCTGAAAAGATAATCACCTGAGAACTGCACCGAAACATTTTGAAGATCAATCATATCTTTATTCTGATTACATAAGTCTTATGATAAAATTATTTTTTTAGGACAGCAACCTTAGTTGTTCCAACGCTATTGCCTTCTGCGTCATAAGCCACAACTATATAAACTCCGCTGTTTACAAGATTTCCATTTAAATCTTTCCCATCCCAGAATGCAATTTTACCTCCGGGTGAAGTTATTGTTGTTATAACCTTGCCTGTGATTGAGAGAATTTTTATTTCCGAATCCCTTATCAAACCATCAATTGTAACATTCACTGAATTACCTTTGTCAAGATAAACAGGATTAGGAAATACAGACAAGTTAGAAAAATCTGTTGCGGGAGCTAATGAAGATGTAGTAAGTGAAGCTAATCCATAGTCGGTTCCGAAATAAACAATTCCCTGGTTATCATCAATTGCAATGCTTCTTATCTGGTCAGATGGAAGAGGGCTATCTGCACTTGTATAGCTGGCTAAAAGCTTAGTTCCGTCCGATGAAAGGAGGTAAGCGCCTTGTGTAGTACCGACCCATTTTTGATTTAATGCATCTACGGCAATGGCAGTTACAACCTGAGAGCGTAAAGGGTAAATTGTAGTAACGGATCTTGGGGATTTTGTATTAACAATTGAATTTAACCCAGCGCTTGTGCCAACCCAGATTTCACCTCTTCGGTCTATTACCATCGTATTAACAGTACTTGAGCTTAATCCATTTGATTCGGTGACTTGTCCCCAGCCATTTTTATCTGAAGATGTAACTGATTTTGATTCATTGAAATAATATAACCTGTTACCGGTAGAACTTCCCTCATCGCTTACAAGCAACCATTTAGTGTCATATTCATCAACTGCAAGATCATAACCTTGCAAGATTTTATCCGAAAGAACATCGTTATAAAATGCCCAGGTACTATCTGTCTTTAACACAGCGAGCGGAACTTTATTTGCTGAATCGTATGTAAGAATCCAGAGGTTTCCTTTTGAGTCGGTAGCCAATCCTTGTACTACAACGTAATTAACATCCTTGCTTATACCAACAAGGTCAGTGTTGTATGCATTAAAGATTTGGAATTTGTTGTCTTTAAACCTTGTAAAACCGTCACCCCAGTTCATAAAGTATTTTGTATTATCCGGGGCGACAAAAACTTTGATGAATGAAGGGAAGTTGGCGTTTGGAATATTCGTCGTATTATAGTTTGTCCAGGCATAACCATCAAATTTATAAAACCCTGTACCGGGACTGTTACCGCTTCCTGCCCAGAGATTACCATCATCATCAACTGCCATTCCCATAAACACATTTGAACTTGGTCCCTGCGGTGCAATAAAAGTATATGAACCTGAGACTTTGGGTTCTACCATACCGTTATTTGTCAATAATATCATTTGCCCGGTCTTAGCTGATAATCCGTTGTTGGTGTAAGATGAATTGACAAACGGTGAAGTGAGTAAATCATTTGCAAATACAAATAACTCGGATGCAGTTAAAATAAACAAAGTATCATTTCGTGAAATTAAATCAACAATTGGAGTATTATTTAATGCAGTTATATAACTGGTCCAGTTGCCTGAAGAATTATTATAAACGGCAAGACCTTTTGCAGAAGAAACTACGGTTGAATTTTTATATGAAACAAATTTCCCGACAGACTCTGAAAGCAATCCTGATGATGTTGTAAAGTTATCCCACGAATCCGGATACGATAAATTGTTCTGACCTTTTTTTTGTTTTGCTATACCGTTTTCGGTTGCCACGAAAAGAACATCATTTTTAAAGCTGCTGATTACTTTTGTATCGGTAGAGAAAGAACCGAGTTTTAAGTAAGTATCATAAAAAGAATACGAAGAAGCATTAATAAGTGATAGTCCGAAATCAAGGGCTGCATAAATTGTATCTCCTTCGGCTCTAAGTTCGTTCACCTGTTTTTTCGTTTTATCCGAATTATAAATATCCATAATATGTTTTATAACAAGTCCGGATTCGGGATTGTAAACATCAATTGTCCCTGATGAGCTGCCAAACCATACTTTCCCATATTTATCTACTGCAACAGATGTAAGATCGTTACTGCTAAGTCCCTTTGCTTTATTCAATTCCAGGTAAGTGTTGGTACTGAAATTATAGAAGAATGCTCCGCCGGTAGTAACGGCCCATATTCCATCAGATGTCAGAACGGCATCGTTTATATCCGACATATTTGAATAATTCTTCCATGTTCCCACCTGTTGAGCAGAAATATTTAAACTTATCAACAGTAAAAAGACAGAGATAAAATATTTCATTTTAAGCCTTTGATTTGTTACGGATAGTAAAAAGCAGGTTATAGGCTTTCTCCATTTAATTAACTTTACAACCCAAATATAACAATTTTAATAAAATGGGGAAGTGGAAATAATTAACTCGGAATTATTCGTTTTTAATAAAATAAGATATTGATAAATAACTTCATTCTTTCAATGTTATGTTTTATTTTAGGCAGTAAAATAATAAAACAATTGTTTATAACTAACTGACTATGCACTCTGTAAGTGTAATTATTCCAACAAGAAATCGTTTGGCTTTATTAAAAAGAGCCATCAACAGTGTATTGGCACAAACCTTCAAAGACTTAGAGATAATAGTGGTTGATGATTGCTCTACTGACGAAACAGGTGAATATTTAAGAAATGAAAAAATACCGAACCTCAATTATATAAGACTTGAACAGAAATCAGGCGGGGCAGTAGCAAGAAATTGCGGAATAAAAGAAGCCAAAGGTAAGTATATAGCATTTTTAGATGATGATGATGAATGGCTTCCGGATAAATTGCAGAAACAAATTAAGTGCATTGAACAAAACGAGAATACCGGCATTTGCTATACAGGCAGAAGGATTATAACAAATGATGATTCAATTAAGGGGATTACAAAAAGTTATTCTTTCAATTATCCGCCGGGTAAAGACAATTACCTCGCAATTATGAGAGACAATTTTGTTGGTGTTACGTCATCTGTTGTTATTCCCAGAGAAATACTATTGCAAATAAACGGGTTTGATGAAGATATGCCTTGCTACCAGGACTATGAACTTTTTATCAGGATTCTTAAAAATTATAAAGCAGTTGGTATAAATGAGCCGCTAGTTAATTATTATATCGAAAAGAGTGTTGAGCATGTTTCATTTACAAGGGAAAAAGTTTTTGTTGGTTCAAGATATCTTCTTGCAAAATATAAAGATGATCCTTATGGAAAATATCTCAAGAAAGCGCTTCTAAAAATCAATCTCAAAAAGATGCTTAAGTCATATTCATATGCTAAGGAGGTAATTAGTTATTTTATAAAAAGCTTCTTCCATAAATAATTTTGACTCCACTAATTCATCTACATTTTATGGCAACTAAATAGGAATCTGAATAACTTAACGTATAAAATATTTATTTACTCGTGATTATAAATGATAAAAACAGAAAAGATTAACCGGATTATATTTATTATTTCTCTTTGCATATTAACAACATTAAGTTGGTTACCGGTTTTATCTGTTCCATTCATAAATGATGATTTTCAGATATTGGGATTTCATCTTAACAAGAATTTCCTTACGGCATTTGAACCATTCTGGCAAAAGGACATTTCACAATATTACTGGAGACCGTTAGGAAACTTGTTGCATCCTTTTATGCTTATTACATTTGGATTCAACGCATTACCATTCAGAATTTTAAGCCTACTTTTGAATATATTCTGCGGGGTTACACTATACAAAGTCCTAAGCAAATTCAAAATCTCTGATTCAGTCTCGATGATTATATCCGTCTTATTTTGCTTACTGCCATCTCATGAGTTCCAGTATACCTGGATTGCAGATCAGGGTGAAATCCTGCTGGCAATTCTGCTGTTATTTTCATTTTATAATTATTCTTCCCTGTTTATTAAGAATGAAAGGAAAGAATTTCTCATTTATTCAATCGTCCTTTTTCTTGCAGCAGCATTGGTTAAAGAAACTGCTTATGCAGGAATCCTGATTCCCTGGTTAGGATTTATAAATTCTGATAAAACCTGGAGAGTTGAATTAAAGAGGACACTATTAAACACATTTTATTTTGCACTTGTTATTTTAACGCTTGTACTTTACAGAGTTTTAGTAATTGGAAGTTCTCCTTTAGAATCGAATCACTTTGCTTCAATAAATCCTGTTTCGATGATTATAAATTTTATTATCTATTTCTTTCTTGTGTTTTTTCCACCAGAGGTTTTGGAATGGCTGCAGTACAATGCGAAAAATTTCTTTGTAATAATTCCAATATCAGTTGTAACTATTCTGTTAATTATCTTCGTAGTTAGAATATTCATTAAGCTACCTGTAAACAGGAAAAAAATATTTTTTATTGGAATAGCATGGTTTATCATATTTATTTTGCCGGCTGTTCCGGTTCTTATGAGATGGTATGGATTTACAGCATCAATTGGAATTATGATTTCATTAGCCGTTATTGCGGAAGCGATAATTGAAAAGTTAAAATGGAAAAGGATCCTTTACTATTTAGTTGCTTTTATCTTCATCATTTTGTGCTTTATTAATTTTAATAAAATGCAGTATTGGAAAGCAGCAGGGGATAAATTAAAATTTGCGCTTGGGGAGTTAAGTAAAGAAAAAACCAAATCAACAATACTTATTTGGGCTATACCGGATAAATTAAACCGTATACCTATGATGAAGCTTGGAGTAAGAGAAACTGTGCAGTGGGCATTAAATGATAACAATGTGCAGGTCTTTGCCCCACTACGCGTTGAGTTGATAGGAAATGAACCGGGAATACAATTAAATTCAGCTTCAACTACAGAACTTCAATTTGAGGCGAATGGTGCAAGATTTATGAAGGAAGGCGGTAAATCAAAATTTATTTTGGAAAATGAAATTGAAAGATACAGGTATGAAGGTAATGAGTATGAAATAATTACCTCATTTGATAAGAATAAATTGTACTCTAAAGTTAAAATCAGGTTAAACCAAAAACCCGATACAAATTTTGATCAATTTTATTTCGATGGAGAAAAGTTCGTTCGGTTAGAAATGAAATAAGAGAATACCAACCAGCATTATTTTATTATGCTGATTGGTAATTGAATTATATTTTACTCGCAAGGTCTGCCATTTCAATCGCTGTTAGCGCTGCATCCCAACCTTTATTCCCTGATTTTGTACCTGCTCTTTCAATTGCCTGTTCAAGTGTATCGGTTGTTAATACTCCAAATACAACAGGTAAACTATATTTCAAAGAAGTTTGTGCAATTCCTTTTGATACTTCTGCAGCAATAAATTCAAAATGAGGTGTTGCACCGCGAATTACAGCACCAAGACAAATTACCGCATTATATTTTTTTGAGGCTGCCAATTTATCGGCAGCAAGTGGAATTTCAAAAGAACCGGGTACTTTTACAACGTCAACATTCTTCAGGTCAGCATGGTGTCTTGTTAAACAATCAATTGCACCTTCAAGTAATTTCTGCCCGATAAAATCATTAAAGCGGCTTACAACAAGCGCAAATTTATAGTCCTTAGCAGATAACTTACCTTCAATTGTGTTATACATTTTAAGCTCCTTTATACAGTATTTTTTATTAACATTTTTTTCATCGTTTCAAAATCAGAATATGGAATTTTGAACTTGCCAAAATTATTTTCATCATCTCGCTTACCGCCGTGGAAATCTGAACCGCCCGAGGCTAAAAGACAATACTCATTTACAATTCCCCGGTAGGATTTAACCTGGGATGGATTATGTGAAGGATGTAAAACTTCAATTCCGTCGAGTCCGTAATTTATTAAACTCATTAAAATTCTCTCAGGTATGAAACCCGGATGAGCAATAAAAGATAAACCTCCGGCGTCACTAATTAATTTTAATGCGCTTTGTGGAGAAACATGAATTTTTCTTTCGAATGCAGGGCAGTTATTCCCAATAAACCTGTCGAAAGCTTCATAAAAATTGGAAACATAACCTGACTCTACCAGGGCAGTTGCAATATGCGGCCTGCCTAAAGCAGAATTATTTGCAAGTGATACAACATGATCGAAAGAAATGTTTATTCCCTGGTTGTTAAGTTTCTTTACAATTCTTGATGCTCTGTTAAATCTTTCCTGCCTGAAAAAACTAAGATATTTCTGCAGTTCGTCATTATTTATATCAATAAAGTAACCAAGGAGGTGAACTTCTCTGTCTTCCAGATCTGTGCTAATTTCTACCCCGGGAATAATTTCTATCCCTATTTGTTTCCCAATCTCAGTAGCTTCTTCAATTCCCGCAAGGTTGTCATGGTCTGTAATGCTGATAATATCCAGACCAACCTTCTTTGCTTTAAAAACAATATCGCTCGGAGAATAAAAACCATCCGACCTGTTTGTATGCAAATGTAAATCTACTGCTAAATCCATAATAGAGAATGAATGTAAAAATCCTTAAACGTAATTTTCCTTAAATTTTTCGTAGTTGAGAATTCTCAGCCGTGAACCATCTAATTCAATTAAACCTTTTTTAGCAAAAGAGTGTAAAGTCCTTGAAATTGTTTCTCTTGAAGTACCAGCCATGTTAGCTAAATCCTGTTGTAACGGCAGTTTTTCAATTTCAACAATGCCGTGTTTTATTTTGCCAACATCATCAGCAATCTGAAGAATAACAGTTGCAACTTTACCTTCCGCATCCTTTAATGACAGGGCTTTTATTTTCATATCAGCCGCACGTAACCTTGAAGTAAGTTCCTGCAATAACGAAATTGATATCTCAGGATGCTCTTTAAGAAGGTTAATAAAGTCCATCCTTTGAATGATAAATAATTCAGAATTCTCAATAGCAACAACCGTAGCTGATCTGTTCAATCCGTCTAAAATTGCCATTTCACCAAAGAAATCAGATTCGCTTAGTATAGTAAGAATTACTTCCCGCCCGTCGCTGCTTTGCCGTGCAACTTTCACTTTACCCTTAATGATAACAAAGAGGGCAGAGCCGGCATCTTCTTCAATCAGAATTGTTTCATCTTTTTCATAACTTTTTGTTTTACCAAGCCCCGCTATTTTATCCAAAGTGGGTTGGTCAAGATCTGCAAATATTGGGACATCAAGCAGAAAATCGACTGAATTATTTGAATTCATATTGACCCTCTATCAAAAGTTTTTTGATTAATTTCCTGTTTATAATTGTCATGTAAGCAGATGCAAAATTTTAATGTCTAATATAACTATTTTTAAATAAAATGCTATAGGTTATGTCCTTTTAATTAAATTCTTTCTTGGCTTTCATTTAGAGAATTTTAATTCTACAAATTAAAATTTTATTAGATGTTAATATCCTGGAAATTGAAATTCATACCTCATTATGCTATATTTAAACCGATTTATTAACATATTATTCTGGAGGTTATAAAAATAATGGCTGTAAAAGTTGGAATTAACGGATTTGGTAGAATCGGTAGATTAGTTTTTAACGCAATTGTTGATAAAGGTTTACTTGGCAAAGAAATTGACGTTGTTGCTGTAGTTGATGTTAGCACAAATGCAAAATACTTTGCATATCAACTTAAATACGATTCTGTTCATGGAAAATTCAAAGGTGAAATTTCTACTGAAAAAAGCAAACCTGAAGTAGAAGAAGATGATGTTCTTGTTGTTAACGGCAATAAAACAAAATGTATTCTTGCTACAAAAGATCCTTCACAATTACCATGGAAAGACCTTGGTGTTGATTATGTTTTTGAAGCTACTGGCTTGTTTACAGAAGCAGAAAAAGCTAAAGGACATTTAACTGCCGGTGCAAAGAAAGTTATTATTACTGCTCCTGGTAAAGGTGATCTTAAAACACTTCTTATGGGTGTAAACGATAACGAATATGATCCCGCTGTTCACCATGTAGTTTCAAATGCATCCTGCACCACAAACTGCTTGGCTCCTGTTGTTTATGTTTTATTAAAAGAAGGTATTGGAATTGAAACAGGTTTGATGACAACTATCCACTCCTATACCGCAACACAAAAAACAGTTGACGGTCCTTCAAAGAAAGACTGGAGAGGTGGAAGAGCAGCAGCAATTAATATTATCCCATCATCAACCGGTGCTGCAAAAGCAGTTGGTGAAGTATTACCGCAGACAAAAGGTAAATTAACCGGAATGTCCTTCCGTGTTCCTACGCCTGATGTTTCTGTTGTCGATCTTACTTTCCGCACAGAGAAAGAAACTTCAATCCAGGAAATTGATGCCCTGATGAAGAAAGCTTCAGAAACATACTTAAAAGGAATTCTTGGTTATGCTAATGAAGAAGTTGTATCAACAGATTTCATTCACGATGAACGTTCTTCCATTTATGATTCGCTTGCTACTTTACAGAACAACCTTAAAAGTGAAAAGAGATTCTTCAAAGTAGTATCCTGGTACGATAATGAATGGGGATATTCCTGCCGTTGTATTGACCTATTACTTAAAATGGCAAAATAAATTTTAGGTGACTTTTTAGAGACGCAGTTTCCATAAATCAATTTGGACTGCGTCTTTTTTTTAATAAACGATTAGAAAACTATTAACCGGGAGAAAATTATGAATAAACTCTCAATTGATAATGTTGAATTAAAAGGTAAACGCGTTTTGGTTAGGGTGGATTTTAATGTCCCTCTTGATGAGAACCTTAATATTACAGACGACATTAGAATTACATCTTCTCTTCCAACTATTAAAAAAATTATCTCTGAAGGCGGAAAAGCAATTTTAATGAGCCATCTCGGAAGACCGAAGGGCGGACCAAATCCAAAATACAGTTTGAAACCAACAGCAGTAAGACTTTCTGAATTACTTGGTAAAGAAGTAAAGTTAGCTCCTGATTGTGTTGGCCCGGAAGTTAAAGCTTTGGTAGATGCTATGCAAGATGGTGATGTCCTGATTCTTGAGAATGTTCGTTTCCATGCGGAAGAAGAAAAGAATGTACCGGAATTTGCAAAACAGCTCGCCGAACTTGGTGATGTTTATATCAACGATGCATTTGGATCGGCACACAGGGCACACGCTTCTACAGAAGGTGTTACAAAGTATATTAAGGTAAATGCTTCCGGTTATTTAATGCAGAAAGAATTAGACTATCTCGGTAAAGCAATTTCAAATCCTGAAAAACCTTATGTAGCAATTCTTGGCGGTGCAAAAATCTCCGGAAAGATTGATGTAATCCAGAATTTATTTGATAAAGTTGATACGCTCATTATCGGCGGAGGAATGGCTTATACATTCTACAAAGCAATGGGATATGAAATTGGAAATTCATTACTTGAAGCAGAAAAAATTGATCTTGCAAAAGAAATTTTAGAGAAGGCAAAAAATTCTAAAGTTAAATTTCTATTACCTGTTGATTGTATTGTTGCTTCGGAATTCAGTAATGATTCACCGGCAGAAGCAGTTGATGTAAAAAATATTCCTGCCGATAAACAAGGTTTGGATATTGGGCCAAAGACAGTTGAATTGTTTAAGAACGAAGTGCTGAATGCAAAGACAGTTGTATGGAATGGGCCAATGGGTGTATTTGAATTTGATAACTTTGCCAAAGGAACTAACGCTATTGCAGAAGCCTTAGTTGAAGCTACAAAGAAAGGTGCTGCAACAATTATTGGTGGTGGGGATTCTGCTGCCGCAATTAAGAAGGCGGGACTTGAAGATGCAGTATCGCACGTTTCAACAGGTGGCGGTGCATCATTGGAATTCCTTGAAGGTAAACTTTTACCCGGTGTTGAAGCATTAAATAATGCTTAAAACGGAATTTATTTTTCAGGTTGCAGATTTTTATTCTGCAGCCTGATTAATTTATGTTGAATCTTTTCCCTTTGACAGATGTTAAATAGTTAATGATTTAAGGTAGTATATGTATAACGATCGTGATTATTACAGGCCGACCGGTTTTGGCGGTTTTAGTGTTTTTCCACCTGTTATTAAAAATCTATTAATTATTAATGGAATAGTTTACCTTGTTGCAAATCTTATTCTTGCTAATCTTACGGTAAATGGAATACCTGCAGAAGTAATTATAACCCGTTACTTCGCTTTAATTCCGCTTGGTGGTTTTACGATGGGATTAACGTCTGCAGGTGAATTGCTTGTTGCTGCTTTTTATCCCTGGCAGTTGATAACATACCAGTTTTTACACGGAAGTTTTACACATATCCTTTTTAATATGCTTATGCTTTGGATGTTTGGAATGGAGATAGAGAACCTCTGGGGTTCAAGAAAATTTTTATTGTTTTATTTGTTATGCGGTGTAGGAGGAGCTGTACTTCAACTATTAGCGCAATATTTCCTTGGCGTGCCGGGCGCACCAACAGTTGGAGCATCGGGAGCAATATTTGGTGTTATGGTTGCATTCGCAATGATGTTTCCTGACAGATACATTTTTATTTATTTCTTAATTCCTGTTAAAGCAAAATATCTAATTGCTTTCATGGTGATAATTGAATTCTTATCTGCCGGCCAGGCAAGCATTGTTGCGCATATAGTTCATCTTGGCGGAGCCATTGTCGGGTTCCTGTTTATTATTTTTGATAAAGGAAACAACCTTAGCATATCTAATTTTCTAAACTCTTTAAAGAAACCGGCATCAACTTCAACTCAAGCAAGATTCAGGAGAGGACAGACATATAAAAATGTTGAAGATGCCGAGTATTATGAAATCAATAATTCCAAATCCGGAAAGACTGAAGTTGATCAAAAAGAGATTGACGCTATTCTTGACAAAATAAGCCGGAGCGGGTACCAGAATTTAACTGACAGAGAAAAGAAAATTCTTTTTGAGGCAAGCAAAAAAAGTTGAACCTGATTTTAAAAAACCTAGTTGTTCTTTTTTCATTTACAATGCTTATTGTTTCGTGTAAAGACAAAGCTGTAATTGAAGAAGAGGAGTTTGCAAAACTCTATTATAATGTTCTCTTAACTCAGGAAAAATTCAAATCAGATTCAACACTATTAAAGAAAGAACAGGAAAAGGTTTTTCTGAAATTCGGGGTTACTGAAAAACAGTATTATTCAACATTAACAGCTTATAATAAAGATCCTGAAAGATGGCAGGAATTTTTTGAATATTTTAAATCATATACGGATACTCTTCAGAAGAAACCTATGAGGCGTTGAATTTATTTTTTGCAAGTACAACTCTTATTTCAGGATATGGTACATCTCGTTTCAAATTTTCTTTAATTGTTTTTAAATCCTTATGACCTGCCGCTAATAACTCTTCAATCTGCAGAATGTTTTCTTTATCAATAAGCTTATTAATATTTGTATCTGGTTTGTATTCAAGTATGGTTTCCACCTGCATTGATATTACTGCTTCGCTAAGATTTCTTAAAGATGCGATTTCGGAAAGCCTGTAACCTTTTAGTATCAAATTATATGTCTCAGAAATATTTTGGGGAATTTCCGCTGCAGATGATTTATCTTTTTGCTTGTCAACAAATTCTATAATCACTTCAAGAAATTCTTCTCCTGCTTTTGTAAAAGCTCTTTGATTGAAGCCTTCAACCGAAAGCAGTTGTGAATTTGTTTCAGGTTTACTCTCAGCTATCTTTCTCAGAACTTCATCTGTACAAATAAGGTAAGCCGGTTGCTGAAATTTCTCCGCTGCTTCGTTACGGGCAATTCTTAACAGGTTGAACAATTCAAGATTCTCTTCATAATCCTGTTTAATAATTTCTTCAACCGGGGCAACCAGACCAAGTTTATCTAAAATATCCTGTCCATTCTTCTCTAACACAATTTTGTTGCCGCTTGCTTCTTTGGAGATTAGCTTTTCAGAAAGCATTCTTTCAAAGGTTTGAAATAATTCATCTTCGGAGTAATTGGCAAGGCTTCCGTAAGTTGAATATTCTTTGCCGATGTTTCCTTTTAAAATGTTCAGCAATCTTTTTTCTGTAGGCTTTCCTTTGCTTTCGTAGATAGTTCTTAGAAATAATTCTGCGACGTAGGAGTAGCTGTCTTTATCATTCTGTTTATTGCCCAAACATATATCGCATTTACAGCATTGGTAATCGTTTGTTTCATCGCCAAAGTAATTTATGAGGAATTTCATCCTGCACTCGTCGGAATAAACAAACTCTATTACCTTATCAAGTTTCCTGAGTGAATTCTGGTAATTATCGCTCAGCTTTTTGTAGTCAATTATAAGATTCTTCTCCTGAACCCTTGGTACCTTAAGCTTAACGCTTCTTTCGCGCAAAGGTTTATTGTATTCAATAATTCCGCCGTTACCAAGTCTTGTCATAATCTCATCAATCTGGTCAGCAGGAATTTCAAATTTATCCTGCAGGTTTGTTAATGAAAATGAAATTGGTGAATTGAATGCAGTGCTTCCGTATTCTCTTACCAGCAGAAGCAATACGTCTTTAATTTCATTATCCGAGATATTCTTTATTGTCCTCTTCAGCGAATTCTGATCATAATTAAATCTGAATGAAAACTTTTTTTCGAACGGAGAAATACGGGATATATATCCGGCAGTTTCAAGAATGTTTAATGCCGATTCAATAAAAGCAGGATTTATTTCCTGCTTAAGATATAGCTTTATATAATCGTTTGTTATTGGAATTTCACTTTGTGTAATACTGCCGACGGCAATCTTACCAAAATCGCATATAGCATTATAGATTTCTTTAATATTTTCTTTGGAAGGATTTGAAGTTGAAATGAAATAGTTATGAATATCTTTGTCTCTTTCATTATAAAGAAGAACAGCCGTTGAATCCAAACCATCTCTGCCTGCGCGTCCAATCTCCTGGTAATAGTTTTCAATTGAAGGCGGCATATTATAATGAATAACCAGACGAATATCTTTTTTATCTATTCCCATTCCGAATGCCGAAGTTGCAACTATAATCTTTACCTGGTCGTCAAGAAATAATTCCTGGATATGTTTTCTTTCCTCGTTTGCCATTCCTGCATGATAATATGCTGCATTGAATCCATACAGTTGTAAAAACTCTGCAACCTCCTCAGTTTTTTTTCTTGAAGAAGTATAAATGATTGCAGGAGAGCCAAATTGGTTTATTGCTTCTAAGCATTTATCTTTTTTCTTTTTAACTCTTTGAACCTTAATGGAAAGATTTGTCCTCTCAAATCCTTTTACAAAAATTATTGGATTAGACATACCAAGCTGTTTTACAATATCTTCAACAACTTCAGGTGTGGCTGTTGCAGTGAAAGCAGAAATATTTTTGATATTGATGTAATCGGCAAATTCCTTAATCTTTCTGTAGCTCGGGCGGAAGTTATGTCCCCATTCACTTATACAATGTGCTTCATCTATAAATAAATAAGCAGGATTCACATTCTTAATCCGATCAGCGAAATTTATATTATCAAGTCTTTCAGGTGCAAGGTAAAGTAATTTTAATTCACCGTTGGCTATAAGGTTTAAAACTTCTTCTGTCTGGCGGAAGTCTAATGTACTGTTTATGAATGCTGCCTGTCTTGATTTTTTATTTAATGCGTCAGCCTGATCTTTCATTAACGCAATTAAAGGAGAGATCACGATGGAAAAACTTTTATTAATCAAAGCGGGAATCTGAAAGCACAATGATTTACCGCCGCCGGTAGGAAGAATTGCAAGAACACATTCTTTTTGTATGATGCTGTTTATAATCTCTTCCTGTCCTGGTCGGAATGAATCATAACCGAAATAGTATTTTAATGCTTCAAGTATTTCCATAAGAAACTAAATCAGAATAGCGTAAAATTTTACCTATATTATAATGCAAAAATTATATTTTATTTAACTATAAGACAAATCAGTTATGACTTCCATAAGTACAAATAACCTGACAAAAATTTATTATTCAAGCTTTAAGCGGAAGAATGTGCAGGCTTTATCTAACCTGAATCTGACAGTACAGCCGGGAACAATCTTTGGCTTGCTTGGACCAAACGGTGCCGGTAAAACCACACTTATTAAAATCTTACTGGGTATTACTTTTCCCACCTCAGGCTCGGCTTCAATTCTTAATGAAGATATAAAAAATTATAAGATTAGGAGCAAGGTTGGTTATCTTCCTGAAAGTCATAAATATCCTTCATACCTCACCGGTGAATCTGTGCTGAGGTTCTTTGGACGAATGAATGGGAATGACAATACAAATATTAAAAAGGAAATTGATTACCTGCTTGATCTTGTTAAGCTGGAAAAGTGGAGAAAAACAAAAATCAAAAACTACTCAAAAGGTATGATGCAGCGTCTTGGTCTGGCCCAGGCAATTATTAATAATCCTGATTTAATTTTTCTTGATGAACCGACTGATGGTGTTGACCCTATCGGCAGAAAAGAAATAAGGGATTTACTGATTGAGCTGAAGCAAAAAGGTAAAACAATTTTTCTTAACAGCCATTTGCTTACGGAAGTTGAATTGTTTACGGACCGTGTTGCAATAATGAATAAAGGCATCTTGTTAAAGGAAGGCACAGTTAAGGAATTGACCGAAAAGAAAGAAGAGTACCAGGTTCAGCTTGATTCTGAATTTACCGAATCGGACAGAACCTTGATGAATGACTTTTCAATTTACAACATAAAGGGAAATGCTTTTGATGTTAAAGTAGAAAACCCTGTTGAACTAAATAAACTTATTGACAAACTCAGGGAAAATCAGAAAGTGATTAAATCAATTATTTTACAGAAAGAAACTCTTGAAGAAATGTTTATCAATCTTATTGAAGAAGCGGAAGGGAAAAAGAAATGAAAAATATTTGGTTGATAACAATGTTTACCATCAGGGAAGCCCTGGCGAGAAAAATATTTATAATATTCTTCGTTGTCTCTTCATTGGTTATTACCGGTTTTGCAATTGGCTTTGCTCTGTTTGACTATAACTCATACGTCCAGATAAAAGTAGGCAAACTTACCGAGCAAGATATTTTAAGTGAGATTTTGTTCGGTATTAAAGGAATGATCGTAGGACCATTATTTGGCGGAGGATTGTTACTTTCAATTTTTTCTACGGCAGGAATTATTTCATACTTACTTGAAAAAGGGAACATTGATCTCTTCCTTTCAAAACCAATTTCAAGAACTCAACTAATACTTGGTAAATATTTTGGCGGGATTGCTATTGTTTTAATAAATGTTGCTTACGCAATTATAGGGTTATGGATTCTTATCGGTTTAAAATTTAATAACTGGGACCTTTCATTTCTGTATTCAATTATTACGATTACATTTGCCTTTGCACTTATTTACACAGTAATTATTCTTTGTACAATTCTTTCAAGAGGCAACGTACTGGCGCTTGTTGTTGCCTATGTAATATTCTTCATCTTAAGTCCTTTGCTTGCGGGCAGGGAAGTTATCTATAACATCTCTCATAACGAGGTGGTAAAAGTAATACTGGATGCATTGCATTATATAATTCCCCAGACGTCTGAGCTGGGAACACTTTCGACAAAACTTGCCACACAGGGGATAATAGCTAACACAGAGCCAATCTGGGTATCCTGCATACTATTAATTCTCATTCTATCCGGCAGCATTTTTATATTTAATAAGAAAGATTATTGATGCTGCAATTTAAAAACAAAACAATTTCATTAACTGTGTAGTTAAATGAGTAGTAACTTCCACTTTTTTTGCTTCAAAGAACTATATAATTGAAAAAGCCCGAAAAGAACTTCAGGTCGACCAAAACCTTTAAACTTCTCGAGCTTCTTCATTATTTAAATTTCTTTTCTTCATTTGGTCATTAGAAGTTTTTGTTTGTTATAATTTAAATAAATCTCCTTTTAAATTCACCCGGCTCATAATACTTTTTATTATCTCTTTTAAAAGCTGTGGATAATTTTTCTTTATTTGTAATTGATGGATTTTTATCAGTGGGTTTTTTCTTGGGATCGGTATCCGAGATTATTTCTTCAATTTCCAGAATGTTCTTGGAATATAATTCACACAAGTACTGAAGAATTTTTCCTTGATGCAGCTCTCCAGAATCTTTGAAAAAGCGAAAAGCGATTTTAATCATAAAACGCTCGGCTTTGATTTCATCAATCTTGGCCTCTCTTATCAATTCTTTTACAACGGAATCATGATGAGCAATCCTAATTATCGATCTAATAAGATTATCATTCTCCATAATTCAAGATTTATGTTATTGCAAATATATAAATATCTGCAGCACGAAAGAAAAACTTAAAAAACATTTATTGAAATTGAGTCCAATTGAAAAATTTTTATCCCAGGTGAAAATAAAGAATTCACTTATCTCAAGATTATATTTGTGAAATAGGTGAATAGAACAATATCTTATTTACAACTTGTTGCTAATTACCTGAGTTCTACCTTTAAGATATATTTTCTTAGCTTCTCTATCATCCAGAAAAGCGCGTGAAGGTTTTTCGTAAAGTTTGGTGATTTCGATTTTTAACGATTGAATTTCATGTGCAAACATTGAAAAATGTTTACCTATAACCTGGCTTATTTCCTCACTGCCTTTTGGAAATACAGAATTATAAGCTGCATTTACATTTAGAATTGATTCAACCATTATTTTGCGGTGGTCTGAACTTGATAAATATTGCAAACCTGATAAGCCCTTTGCAAACTCACTATGTGATAATGTCGATTGACCTTCATTTATGAGATTGAACAAATTGGCCTGTTGAGTTTCAGTTAGTATCATTTCTCTTTTTTTTGCGATGACCGGTACTTCATCTTTCTCCAATCCTAGCACTTTACCATTATGGGCTTTTACTATACCACCCTCGTGGAATAAACCGGCAATAAAGTTTATAGCCGAGCCTATAACCGGAATGTAATCCAAGAAACTGCTTCCACTTTCGGAATCAGATTTTTCCATTAAGTCAGCAATTCTAATAGCAACATTTAATGCGGCTGTAAGATCGTCAAGAAATTTATTACCAGTTAATTCAAATGCATTTTGTATGTCCATTACAACATTTTTTATTGCAGAGAATGCATTGGAATAGATTTCGGTTTTCTTTCGAGCAGTTTCTTTATCTAACTGAGTTAATTTTTTGTTGAATGCTTTTTCCAACAGTTCAAGTGCTTCTAGTCTTTGTTTTTCATCAGTAATGTTTAATAAAATTTCTCTTTCTGCATTTCATACCAGCCATCTATCTCGACTCTTTTTGCTTTGTAAATATCATCAATAGCAGCTAATTCGAGGTCCCTAATATACTGGATGTTATCTTCAGCCTTTTTTTTATTTTCCGCATCAAATACACCTATTCCAGGCATACCTTTAATGTCCAGATGAATCGGTTTTATATTGTTAAGATTATTCGCCTGTTCAATGGTAGGTTTATATGCTTGTAATTTTTCCTTATCCAATTTC
Organism: Ignavibacteriales bacterium; assembly: GCA_003599415.1. GTDB lineage: Bacteria > Bacteroidota > Ignavibacteria > Ignavibacteriales > SURF-24 > SURF-24. The sequence continues at coordinate 35,690 of QZKB01000077.1, forward strand.
TCTAATTCGTGATAATACCATTTATCGGCAATCAATTTATTATTAAGCAAGTCCGAATATTTTTTGGATTCCTCTTTTAACTGATTTACTTTCCAATCATAATAATTTTCATTCTCAAACTTTAGGGATTCCATTAATCTAGTTTCAGCATTTTGAAAATCCTGTACTCTCTTTTCTGAATCCGCTTTATTCTTTTTATCGGTTAATATTTTTCTTGCCTCTATTTCCTTCTCATATACTTTCAGTATCGCTAGCTGTTGTTGGAAATCATTCTTATTATCTTCGGTTGGTTCCATTTTACTAAATGCGATAATCTTCGACTTAGTATTGTTCAATAATGCCTGAATTTCTTCATCAGTCTTTGACTTAATAAAGTTTACAGCTTTATTGGCCGCCATTTGGATTGCTCCCTTATCAATCTCAGCCGCCAACTGCTCTGGAAATTCCTTGAAGCGGCGTATCCTTTCTTCGATGCTTGTGAAGAAGAAATCAATGTTAGATAGAAGTGCTTCACCTGCATATTCTTGTATAGTTTGAAAAAAATCTTTCCATTTATTTTTAGCACTGTCTAAGTAAGTAGAAGTGTTTCTGGTAAATCCACCAACTTTCATGGCCAATGCATCTAAATAGATTCCTTTAGCCTTAAGAGATTCGCCGGTTTCTACTGCATTTTTAATAATTTCTTTTTCGGCACTTGTAAAAATAATCCCGAAACTCTTGAATAACCTGAAGCCCTCTTCGGGAGCTTCTAATGCTCGACCGAGCGTCATAGCAGCATTAGGTAAATCAGTTCCCATTCTTTTAGCTAAATCAATCATTAACTGCGTTGTGTTTGGAAGAATATCTTTGTTCATATTCTCAAATCCAATTAGAAAACTTTCCCCGCTCATAATTTCGTTTGCGTCAAACGCATATTTATTAAACTCTTCAAGGCTGTCGGCCATACTAACTAATTTATCTGTTGAATATTCAGCCTCCTTTCCCATTGATTTTATGGTAGTGGATATTTCCAGAATAGCTTTCTGCCTTTGCTCATAAATGTCAATAGTTCTATTAAGTAAGTCCCAGCCTTTTCTTACAATCTCAAGTCCCTGGTTAATACCTATCATGGCTGTACTCCACTTATTAAGTAAGCCTGTGGAAGTTTCGGTATTACCATTAAATTTCTGGCCGGTATTTAACAATTGCTTTTCTGCCGAATCAAGATTTTCTACAGCTTGTTTTGTTTGCTTATATTCGCTAGAGGTAATATCCAGAGCTTTACTTTGAGAGATTAAATTTTCCCTTACTTTCTGTATTTGAGATTCAGATAGTTTGTTATATGCGATAAAATCTTTAATAGCAGAAACAACAAATTTATTATCACCCGCTAATTCAGTTAGTTCTTTTTCAAATTGATTTAATATAGGATTAGATTCTAAGAAAGTTTTTTTCAGTCGCTTCATTTCTTCGTCTGTCGTCTGAATTGATGCAACCGCTTCTTTCCCGTCAATGGTTAATTTTATTTTTATTTCTCTGTCTGACATATTTTGTTTCTCCTATTTTATTAAAATTCTTTTTTAAACGCGTTATAAGCCACGTTCTTATTCATTCAACTATTTTATCGATCCAATAATAACTGCTTGCCCTGGCTTAGCTGTGTTATCCACAGCGAATTTTAAAGGCATATCTGAGATGTTCAATCTTCAATGTCCTCAATAAAGGTTGTTGCTTCGATTTCTTCTTCCTTTTCATCTAAGGAATAATCAACTTCTTTCACTATATGGCCATTTTTGGTAAAACGGTTTTCAAAGTAAACCCTTATCTTACCACTAACAGAATGAGCAAATCTGATTACAAGGTAAGCCACATTAGAGAAATTTTTTCTATCTTCCGGGCCATTGCATCTGCAGCGGATTTCTTTTTCAATCTTCAACATAAGGTCTAACATAAAATCCCCCACGAAAATAAAAGCGGTTTCGGATCTTCTCCAGACTTAACGATGCCTTCAAGCTGTGCAAGTTGGCTATCAGTTAACTTTTCAAGATTAATATTTTTCAAATCGAATTTATGAGTTAATTCAGCTTTTTCACTCCAGCCCTCTAATAGGCTTACCCAGAGCCGCTGGCTTTGTGCTGACCCCTCGCAAGCTGAAGTATATATGGCTGCTAAAACATTTCCGGTAAGCACTCTTAGAGGATTTGCAGAAGGTTGGAATTTTAAATCTTTAATATGAAGCTTAATTGTTTTAATGGAAAGGTTTGTTTCCTCTGAGATTTGTTTTACTGTAGGACAGCATTTTAATTTAGAAATCAAACGCACATACGTTTCTTGAAGTAAGGCCTGATTCTTTAGCCAAGTGATATTTCGCTTTGTTTCTACGGTCACCTTATGGACACCTTTTTGTATCTTTCTTTTCGAACTTATTAATTGTTTCTTCATTTTAATGCCTCTAATTATTTTCTATTTCTTCATTTCGTGATTGATAATAATTACTTAAAGCCTGTATATAGCTTTTAGGAATGATTCCAGTTCTATTTATTTCATTGGAGCTATGAAAATCTTGATTGTTATAGCTTCCAAACATGCATTTACCTAAATCAGCAAACATTTTTATCTTTCCGCTTTCACCATAGCGCTGTGTTATTTCACAGTCAATTCTATTCTTTTCATTTTCGAAATTTGTACGCCTGTAAACATGATCTAAAATGAAAATTGCATCCGCGGCTTCAGCGATACCTCCGCTTCCTTTAAGATGTTGGATTGAAGGAATTTCTTTTTCTCCCTGATTGTTCAACTGACACAATAAGATTAAAGAAATGTTTAGCTCTCTTGTAACGTCTGCAAGGCACTTTGAAATATTTTCTATCTCATTTGCGGAATTGTTTATATTAAATCTTATTCGCTGTAGATAATCCAAGCAGACTATTTTAGCCCCTAATTTTGCAAACCTTTTCATTCGCCCAATTACTTCACCAAGTCCAAGACTATTGCTGCATTCAATCATTAAAAGATTGGGATCGAATTTTACTGTTTTTAATTCATGTTGCAATTCACCGCTTAGATATTTCAAGGCGCCACTTCGAAGCATATTATCTTCAATACCTAAAAATGAAGCTTTAAGAATCCTATAAACTTCATATTCGGGTACTTCAAGGCTTAAAAATGCAGTAGGGATTTTTTGTTTGTAGAGCTCTCTTAGACAATGGATAAGGAAACGAGTTTTACCAGCTTTTTTAAGTGCCCCAATAGCATAAAGTTTTGCCGGTAAAATGCCATTAGTATATACATCCAATTCTCGTATGCCAAAAGAAAAACCGTCTACACAACTTTTTTTCTCATTTGAAATATTTTTTAATAAAAGTTTATCCAGTTTTTCGAAATCAATAAACTCAGACTCTTTTTCAAAATCAATTCCGTTCAAATCTGCAATCATTCTGTTTTTAGCATTTTCAATATCCTCTACGAAATAAGCATCTTTTAATTGTTTTAAGCTTTCTTCTGTTCTTGTAATTAACTTTCTATGATATGTCCGGGCCTTTAATTCCTTAATATCCTTTTGAAGATATGCTGTAGACCGTATACCATTGGTGAGTTGAGAAATCTCCTGACCATATTTTCTTAAATAGGAAAATACATTTGCAACATCTACAAAAGACTTATTTGTTATAAGAGTTGTTACAAATGCCTGGAGAATTTCCTTGTGAATTGGTTCGGTGAGATCTTCAAGACCAATGTTCATTATTTCGTCCAATTGATTTTCATAGGAATCCAAATAGAATAATTGTCCTAAAATCTTTTTCTCAAGTTCTATTTGCCCGGTCATTACTTCTCCTGGTTTTCTTTTAATAGTTTTTGAGTAAATGAATCTACATTACCATTCGAGCTATAATTTTCTGTTAATAGCGGCTTATTATCTTCAGCCTGTAATTGTTTAACCGGGAATAAACCTTGCCAGCCCTTCTCAATACTTTGTTCAATAACTAAGACGGGAGTTTCATATTCACATAGCTTCTTAAGTTGTTGAATAGCTGTGGATTGTGTTATTTTCTTTTTAATTTCTTTCCGGTAACTAATCCAACTTTTCCATGATTTGATAAATTCATCAGTCTTAAGTTTCTCCGGAATTAAATCAATAAAAAAAACATCTATTTTCTTTAAATATTTCTTTCTTTCTTTTGTGTTTACCAAAAGGGGTAATGGTTTCGTTACCGATTTTGGTAATGGTGCGTTACCAAAAGGGGTAATGGTTTCTTTGCAATTAACCTTTATCGATAGGGGTAATGGTTTGTCCCAGAGGTCATAGTCTTTTTGTATTCCATAGATTAATTTTTGTCCCTCTCCAATTTTACTAATAATATTTCGCTCAATAAGGTTTCTAAGTGAAGGCGCAATATGCCTTCTGTGGATATTGGTCAATTCTTCCAATTGGGAAAAACTGATTCTATCTTCCTTTTTTTTCCAACCATAAGTCTTTCTTAATATGGCCCAAACAATTTGCGATTCTCTCGAAGATAAATGTATCTTTGCAAAAGATTCTACTAATTCATTAGCGATAGAGGTAAATCCATTTTCCTTTTGAACGTCTGCCATTTTATTCCAATGTTGATAATAACTCTTGTAGTTCTAAATCTCCGGTGCAGCCTTCAATTTCGCTCACTACATCCAAAAGAATAAAAAAATCTGCCTGGCATGTTTTTAGCATTTCATCCAAGACTACCTTCAGTCTTTTATTTTTAATTTTAGTGATTGCTGCAGATAAAGTCTCGGTTTGTAGCAATAGCGAACGCGATAAATCATAAAGACCTAAGTTTTTAATTTCTTCCATAAAGCAACCCATTTCGTTCTTTGATTAATTTATTATTAGCTTTTAGCAATTCGATTATCAAATATTCATCGACCGGCTTTTTTCTTTCTTCAGCTACAATCCGTTTTGTTATTGATTTTAGTGTAAGGTTTATTTTATTAAATCTTTCTCTTTTACTTTTGGGAAGTTGAATCATTATGCAGCCTCTCTTTCAAATTGTTGAAGGGTTCGGTTGTTCAATTCATCCAGGCTAACGAACAACTGTAAACCATGCCCCTTAAACTGAAATGGTTTACCTTTCTTTAGGAAATATTCTCTTGAAGAAATAAATTTTTGTTCACCGTTTAACACAAAAAGAATATTCCGAAATACGATATCGAATCTAGTCAGCAGATCGTACGAGATTCCAAATGAATTTGTTGCTTTAAAAATTTGTTTATCATTTCGAAGTGTGATGAATGTCCCCTCACCGCTTTCATCAAGAATCCCAAGAAGTCGCTCTTCATTGTTCTGAATTAAACTCACTGCAAAGAGGTGTGGTTTGTCGGTCTGTTTGATTACGATATGACTATCATTTTCCATTTCTATTTTCCGTTTCAGCTTTTAACAGAAAACCCCTAAAAGAAACTTGGCATTAACTTTATAGGGGTTTTCCGAAAATCAAAATTTATTTTAGTTGCCAAGTTCTAATAGGAAAATTAGAAAGAGGGTTAATCGATTTCTGCTCAATAGCTATCACAAAAAGTGTGATAACTATTTCACAAAAAATGTGAGGATTTTTTTACAAAATTATCTAAGGAAGCTACACCATTTTTCAAGATTATTCTTATTATCACTAGCCCATCTTCTACAAGCAGTGCCAAGCTCTTCTATTTCTTCTTCAAACGTTTGCAGATTATCATATAATTTACATCGTGGATCGTTGTTAGCTTCTTCAAGCGCTATTTTATAAGTATAATTTTTCGTTTTACTTATGCCTTTATTTTTTTTGTAATACACACAACAAGCATATAAAAATAATTTGTACCTTGGATTACGATTGGTAATAATCTCAATCTCTTTTTCTCTAAGATGATTTTCATAGTTATAGTTGACAATATT